>DASPMT010000228.1:0-2278 GCA_035626935.1 Phycisphaerales bacterium
GGCTCCATCCTGTGGACGTTTCCGGGCTTCCTGCCACGGGCTCCACAAGGGAGCCGATGCAGTTTATCCACTCTCCCATTGCGAAATGCGTCCCCACACCCCCCGCTCGCGGCAACCTCTGTTCGCACAAGACCTTACAGAGGTTGCGTACGCCGGAGGACGGTTTTCGTTAACGGCATCGGCCTAGTCGGCCCGCTCTCCCCAAGAGAGTCGGCGGCGGACCGATTCGGCGCCGGCAACGGCGACAAACCCGACGGCGATTGCGGCGCAAGCGGCGAGAATCGAGCGCATAACGGCCGTGTAGGCCCTTGACCCCTCAGACAGGCGGTCGATCGCCAGCGGCACCGCCTTGTCACCGCTCACTCGGGCGTTGAAGACCCGACGATTCTTGTTCGCCTTGAGGGTGAGCGTGACGTAACGGCCGTTCTCACCGACTTCCGCCAGGCCGACACCCGCCTCACGGTCGAGCCCGGGTGGGCGCGACTGATGAGCGATGAACTGCACCTCCCGCCCTTCGCCGGGAGCGCGGCTCATGTACGCCTTGGCGAAGGCCCCGACGTAGTTCACCCGCTGGTCGATCGGCACTTCGTTCAACGGCGGCGCGGTACCCAGTACATTCGCGGAGAGGTAGCGGAGGTCGCTGAGGCGCACGAAAGCGGGCGGGTCCCCTCGCTTGTCGGCGGGGACCTGGATCCATTGACTCTCGGTGATCTCCTGGTGGTCGTTGCCCAGCGCCCGCCGGAGCACACCGACTCTCTTTCCGCCCGGCGAGTCATAAAGAGGGACTGCGTCATCGACGGGGAACATCAGGAAGAGGAAGTCATTTGGGACCGGTGTTCCATCGGCGGCCGACCAGGTGCGCTGCAGGCTGGCCCCGGGCAGGAGACGCAGGGCAACGCGGTAGGTCCCCCACCATGCGGTCATTCCGATCAGCCCGAGCACGACCCAGCGCAGCACGGCACCCCTGCGAGGCGAGTGGCTCTCACCCTCGCGTAACGGGCCGGGCCGCGTCGTTTCGGAGTCGTCAATCGGCGGCATCGCTGCAGTGTACCGGCCAAGGCATGCACGCGATGGCCGTGCGCGGAGGGTGAAGCGGTTCTATCCTGATCTTGATGCCCACCACCACCGCCGCGGCCACTCCTGGTTTCGTCAAGCCTTACAGCCGGGTGCTGCTGAAGCTCTCGGGCGAATCGCTGGGGAGCGGGGGCACCGGGGGCGGTCTTGACAACAAAGAAATGGACCTGATCGCCAAGGAGGTGAAGCAGGCGGCGGCGGTCGGAGCACAGATCGCCATCGTCATCGGCGGCGGCAACTTCATCCGCGGCGCCCAGCTCGCCACGCTCGGCACGATCCACCAGGCGACGGCAGACTACATGGGGATGCTCGCGACGATCATCAACGGGATGGCGCTGAAGGAGGCGCTCAAGGCGCAGGGTCTGGAAGTGCGCGTGATGAGCGCCATCGACGTCAAAGCCGTCGCCGAGCCGTTTATCCGAGGGCGGGCGCTGCGCCACCTGGAGAAGGGGCGCATCGTGGTGCTGGTTGCTGGAACGGGGAACCCGTTCTGCACGACCGACACCTGCGCGGCGCTCCGTGCCAGCGAGCTGGATTGCCAGGTGATCCTCAAGGCCACCAAGGTTGACGGCGTCTACACGGCCGACCCGCGCAAGGACCCCAGCGCGCGGAGGCTCGACCGGCTCACCTACCGAGACGCGATGACGCAGAACCTGGCCGTCATGGACATGACCGCCTTCGCGATGTGCCAGGAGCGGAAGATCCCGATCGTCGTCTTTGACTACAAAACGGCTGGGAACATCAAGCGAGTCGTCGCCGGCGAGCGCGTGGGAACGGTCGTCGCGGCCGAGTAAACGGTCGGGACATCACCCGGGCTTCCGGAAGAGTTTCCGCCAGACCCACACGCCTAGCGGGAAGCTGAGGCCCACGCCAGCAGCGACCGCCACGCTTGCCAGCCGCACATGCCCACCGCTGCTGAGCAGCCACCAGAGCCCGGCCCAGAAGAAGGGCCACACCACCGCCCCCGTGGCCATCACCCAGGCGGGGATACGTGCCGACCACCGGTCGGTCGTCCGCGTGAGCATGTCGCCGCCCTGCTTGAGCCGGTCCATGAGGCGCTTGGCCCAGATGAACTCCGTCGCCAGGATGGCCACGCCGATCGGCGCGACGATGACAAAGCCGGGACCGGGCAGCGGCGCGATGAGGATGCCCAGCAGGATCACGCAGGTTCCCGCGATGAGGATGCACACCTTGCGGAAGTTCC
>DASPMT010000229.1:0-7001 GCA_035626935.1 Phycisphaerales bacterium
CTGAACGTTGTCTACGAGTTTCCGATGCCGGAGTTCATCCAGACCGACGGCCAGCGGCTGCGGCAGGTGCTGGTAAACCTGCTGAGCAACGCCGTCAAGTTCACCGAGAAGGGCGCCGTGCGCCTGGTTGCACGCGCCGACGGTCTGGCGGCCCCGCGTCCGTTCATCACCTTCCAGATCGCCGATACCGGCGTTGGGATGTCGCAGGAGCAGCTCACGAGGCTGTTCCAGCCGTTCACGCAGGTCGACGATTCGGCGACGCGCCGGGTGGGCGGAACGGGCCTGGGCCTTTGCATCAGCAAAGAACTCTCCGAGCGCCTGGGCGGCACGCTCAGCGTGGACAGCGCTCCGGGCGAGGGGACGACGTTCACGCTCCGCCTTCCCGTCGGCGACATGACCGGCGTGCGGTTGGTCCATAACGCCGAGGAGGCGTTGGCGGAGGCGGCGCCGGCTCCGGCCGCGGTGGCAGCCATCCGGCTGAGCGGGCGCATCCTCCTGGCCGAGGACGGGCCCGACAATCAGCGCCTGATCAGGCTTGTGCTGACAAAGGCCGGTGCGGAGGTTGACGTCGTTGAGAACGGCAAGCTCGCGCTGGAGGCGGCGCTGGCGGCAAACGCCGCGGCCAAGCCGTACGGCCTCATCCTGATGGACATGCAGATGCCCATCATGGACGGGTACAGCGCGACATCCGAGCTGCGCGAGCGCGGCTACGCGGGCCCGATCGTGGCTTTGACCGCCCACGCGATGCCCCACGACCGGCAGCGGTGCCTGCTGGCGGGGTGCAACGACTACGCCACCAAACCGATCGATCGCGCGGTGTTCCTCCCGCTGGTGCAGACGCACCTTTCGGGGACGGCCGCCGTCGCGACCGCGGCCTGATCACGAGCCGGCTCAATGCAGGGCAAGCACCGCTGAACCCTCTCGGTGTGCCGTGATCAATCAACCTCCGACCGTCGCTTTGTTGTAGACTCGCGACGCGAGCACCACATGAGCAACCCTTATTCATCCGGCGATCCGTCTGCTCCCCCTCCAGTGTTCACGCCGCCGACCGAGCCGGGCGCTGTTCCCTTGAGTGGGCCGGGCGGCGGACTCGGCGTAGCGTCGATGGTGGTGGGGATCGTCGGGCTGAGCATCGCGCTGCTGGGGTTTTTCTGCATGGCGTCGCCCGTCGCCATCCCCCTCGGGTTCGTCGCGGTGGTGCTGGGATGGATCGGCCTCTCCAAGTCTCGGCGCGGAAGGACGATGGCGATCACGGGGCTGTGGACTGGCGGCGGGGCGATCCTGACCGGCGGCGCGGTAGCGGTCTTCTGGGTGTACTTCATCGTCGGCCCGATGAGGGCGGGGATGAACATGGCGACAACGATGACGCAGTCGACCGTCAACGCGCAGGCCATCTCGTCGGCTCTGCAGCTGTACGCGGCGAACAACGCCAACCAGCTACCGCCGCCGGGCCCGGGGTGGGAGCAGGCGCTGGCGCCATACGTGGGGAGCACCGCGGTGTTCACGTCGCCCAGCGCCGCGGGGGCGCCGGTGAGCGGCGGGTCGTACATCTACGTGCCGGTGAGCGACGCGGACAAGGGGAGCTCCACGGCGGTGATGCTGTACGAGAACCCGGCGCTGCAGGCGGTGATGTACAGCGTCGTCTACGCCGACGGGCACGTGGAGGTGAAGACGAAGGAGGAGCTCGACGCGATCGTGGCGGCGCTACCGAAGGGAGCCGCGGGAGCGGGCGGGGGCGGGAAGTAGCCGCGCGTCGCCGGGCGAAGGCGTAACAAGCCTCCGGCAGCGCCCGGGCGGTTGTGTTCTACACTCCCGCCCCGTGTTCAGCCCCATCGAGGACATCCTGGCGGACCTGCGGCTCGGCAAGATGGTCATCCTGACCGACGACGAGCACCGCGAGAACGAGGGCGACCTGATCCTCCCGGCGCAGTTCGTCACGCCCGAGGCCGTGACGTTCATGCTGAGCGTGGCGCGCGGGTACATGTGCCTGTCGCTCACCGAGGCCGACTGCGACCGGCTGGACCTGCACCCGCAGGCGCAAACGAACACCACCGTCCGCGGCACGGCCTTCACCGTCTCGATCGACCTGCACCCGCGCTACGGCGGCACCACCGGCGTGAGCGCGAAGGAACGAGCCAGGTGCATCGCGATGGCGATCGACCCTCGTTACGGACCGGGCGACTTCGTGCGGCCGGGCCACATCAACCCCCTGCGCTCGCGCGACGGCGGCGTGCTGGTGCGCACCGGACAGACCGAAGGGTCGCTGGACCTGTGCCGGCTGGCGGGGCTCACGCCGGCGGCGGTGATCATCGAGATCATGCGGGACGACGGAGAGATGGCCCGCGTGCCCGACCTGCAGCGGATCGCGGCGCAGCACGGGATGAAGATGTGCTCGGTGGCGCAGATCATCGAGCACCGTCTGGCGCGGGAGAGCCTTGTGCGGCGCGTCGAGCCGGCCGCGGGCACACCCGTCCGCACGCGGCACGGCGTCTTCAACCTTGTCGCCTTCGAATCGGTGGTCGACCCGCTGCCGCACGTGGCGCTCACGCTCGGTGACGTCGGACGGATCGACGGCCTCGGGCGCGTGGTAGAGGATCCCCAGCCCACGCTCGTGCGGATGCACCGGCGCAGCCTGCTGGGGGACGTGTTCGAGCTGGATCCGGGGGGTGGCGCCCCGACGGGCCACGACCAGCTCGTCGCGTCGATGAAGGCGATCCAAGCCGAAGGGCGCGGCGCGATCGTGTACCTGCGGCAGGAAGGAACGGACGGGGGGGGCGGCATCGCCGCAGCGGGCGACAGCTCGCTGGAGGCGTGTCTGCAGACGATCAGGCGCGGCGGTAAGTCGCACGACTCGGGCTCGGATACACCGGACCTGGCGCGCCCCGACGGGCACGCGGGAACGCTGCCGACCCACATGCGCGAGTTCGGCATCGGTGGTCAGATCCTCCGGCACCTTGGTATCAGCAAGCTGCGGCTGCTGACCAATCACACCGCGGAACTGCCGGGACTGGAAGCCTTCGGGCTCGAGATCATCGACCGGGTACGACTCGACAGGCCATAAGGCAACCGCGAAAACCCTACCCGAACACTCACCAATCAAACACGCTATACTCGTTCCTGCTGGGGCGGCATGCCCCCGCGCGAATGCCGCGGCGCGCGCCGCGGCGAAGGTCGATCCTCGAAGTGGAGCCGAACATGAAGACGTGGACGAAGGCCGTGTGTCTTGCCCTGTGCGCAGGCCTGGTGGTGACAGGGGCTGCGGTGGGGCTGAAGTCTCAGCCGGGCGACAAGAAGACGCAGCCGCCGGGCGGCAAGGAGGGGATGGACCCGATGATGGCGATGATGCTGGAGATGAGCCAGCCCGTCGCTCAGCACGAGATCATCAAGGGATTCGCGGGGACTTGGAACGCCGACGTGAAGATGTGGATGGACCCTACCTCGAAGGAACCGACGTCCTCGAAGGGGACGATGAAGGGCACCCTGCTTCACGGCGGGCGCTACCTGCTGGGCGAGTACTCCGGCATGATGGGAGAGACGCCGTTTACGGGAACGATGATGTGGGCGTACAACCGCGTCGACGGACGCTACGAGAGCACCTGGTTCGACAGCTGGAGCACGGGGATCTTTATGTCCAAGGGGCAGGCGACCGCGGACGGAAAGGGCGTTGAATCAACGGGAACGTTCCGCATGCCGGGCCCGGACGGGAAGCTGTCTGAGATCACGCAGCGCGAGAAGATCGCGATGATCGGCAAGGACAAGTACTTCATGGAGATGTGGCACGCGACCAAAGAGGAGGGCGAGAAAAAGGTGATGGAGATCACCTACACACGCACCGCCGAGGGTGCGCGCCCATCGGCCCCGGCGGTGCCCGGCGTGACGATGCCCCCCGGCACGCGCTGAACCGCGACGGGATCGCTAAACAGTGAACCTCGCGCCCGGCCCGTGCCGGGCGTTTTCGTTTTGTGGAGGGGCGTCAGCACGGAGCGCTCCGCTCGCAAGAAAAGGTGGTACGCTCCCGTTCGCCCGAGGCCCCGGCGCGGGCCGCCGGTGTCGGCGGCGCGGCGGCGGTCCGAGCAATCGAAGGGAGCACCTATGAAGAAGACTCTTATCTGTGCCGCGGCCGCGCTGCTGGCGGCGTGCGGCGGCTGCTGTTGCAGCGACTGCAACGACGCGGGCGCGGCCGGCGACCCGCAGGCGATGATGGCGAAGATGATGGAGCTGGGCACACCCGGCCAGCGCCACGAGGTCGTCATGGGCCTGGTCGGGACGTGGAACGCCGAGAACAAGATGTGGATGGACCCGGCGGGCGAGCCGGAGCTCACCACGGGAACGCTGACGGTGCGCCCCGCGCACGACGGCCGCTACGTCATCGGAGAGTACCGCTCGTCGTTCAAGATGCCGGGCCAGGACGGCAAGATGATGGACGTGCCCTTCAGCGGCACGCAGATCTGGGGATTCAGCAACGCCGACGGCGAGTACCAGAGCACGTGGATCGACAGCTTCAGCACGGGCCAGATGCGCTCGAGCGGAAAGCCGGGCTCGAACCCAAACGTCGTCGAGGAGGAGGGCTCGATGATGGGCCCGGACGAGCGCGGCAACATCGTAAAGCAACGGCACTGGATGAAGACGACGCGCGTCAACCCGGACAGGTACGTGATGGAGATGTGGTCAGAGTGTCAGGGCATCCCGAAGCACAAGTCGATGGAGATCACCTACACGCGCACCGGCCGCTGAGCGCAGGGATTGCGCGTCACGGCGGTGCGGCAACTTGCAGGCTTCAATCACAACGGGCCCGGCTCCGGCCGGGCTCTTTTCTTTTCCTCGCGGCCCGAACGCGGGCTTATCGGAGCCTTCCGGTCGTCCGATAGACCGCAACGGCGGGCCGCTGCGGTCCGCAGAGCCCACCGCGCCCGGAGCGTTGCCATGCAACTCATCGCCGCCCTTGTGATCGCTGCCTCGACCCCATTCGTCGGCGACGTGGCGCCTCAGCCCGTCGAGCCGGCCCAGGCGCCCGTTCCGGCGATCGACATCGCCAGCGTGACGCCACCAGCGCCGGAGGCACCTGCTGCTGCCGTGCAGGCGTCGGCCGCCACGGTGCGCCAGCCGTCGATCAATGCCCCGTCGCCCGGCAGCGCGCCGGTGAACGGCGCCCTCTCAAACCTGGTGGCCGACGCGATCAAGCGGAAGCTTGACAAGACGGCCGCGAGGAACCCCGGCGCGGTCGAACAGCCCGCCGCCCAGGCCACGGCCGCCGCATCGATGGCTCCGATCGGGCCCGGCTTAACCACGCCCGATCCGGCGATGATGGGCGGCGGCGGCACACGCGTCATGATGGGCTCGCCGACCGACGGCTCGCCGTCGTTCGTGCGCGTGCTCTCCCCGGACGGCGGCGCCGCCAGCAACGCGGAGACGGCCCCGGCCAACCCGCTCGCGCCTTCGACCGACCCGATGGAGTCGGGCGGAGCCACATCGGCCGCCGCCGCCGAGCCGGGCGTGAATCACAACCTGCTGGACATCTTCGTGGGGACTTGGGACGTGTCGGCGAACTTTGACAACGGCCCGGGCCAGCCGCCGGAGACGGCGAGCGGCCAGATGGTGAATTCCTGGCAGCTCGACGGACGGTGGCTGAAGCAGGAATACAACGGCAAGATGGCAAGCCTCGGGTCGTTCCGCGGGCTGGGGTACCTCGGCTACGACAACCTTGCCAAGCGCTTCGTCGCGACGTGGATGGACACGCTGAGCACCTCGTGCATGAGCAGCACCGGCTCGTTCAGCGAGGAGAAGGCGACGTTCACCCTCAGCGGCGACTTCACCGGCCCGGGCGGTGAGAAGTACCGCCAGAAGCAGGTGATGACGGTGCTGAGCCCCGACCGTTACACGGTGACGATGTACCTCACCGGTCCTGACGGTGTGGAGTTCAAGACGGGTAACCTGGAGTACACGCGCAGCGTGCGGACACTGTCGGGCGCCACGGGTAAGTAGCTGAGCTTCGAGGCGGTTGATGCTCTGACTCCAGGCCCGTCTCGCGCGAGCCGAGGCTGGTGAGCGCCGCCCTCACACCAGGTGGGCGAACACGGGCAGGTCACCGACAAGCGGGCGGGCGTACTCGAGGAACGCCTTGCTGACGTCGTGCGTGCCGCTGATGAACTCGGGCGGCATATGGCGCGTTTTGGCGGCGACGTCCTGCAGTTTGATCAGCCTTTTCTCGATGCGGTACGGGTGGTTGCTGACGCGCGCGATGGCGATCGAGCCGTCGGTCTGCCCGTTCATGGCTTCGTTCGCCGCTTTCACGCCCACGGCGCGGGCCTCGGTTGCGTCTACAGGCGATGGCTCGGGCCACGCGCGCTGCACGTAGCCAAGGGTGTCGGCCCGCACGCGCGGCGGCTTTCCGCTGGGGCTCTTGATCCGCTCTTTGATGAGGTTCGCGAGCGAATCCCCCAGCGCGCCCGAGCCGGAGAGCTGCACGTTGCCGTGCGCATCGGTCTGGGCGCCGCTGATGAGCGTCGCACCGATCTCGCGCCCGTCCTTGTCGCGGATCCCCTCGCTGACGGCGATCTGGCACCGCCCCCACTTGGCGACAGCCGCCTTGACCTCTTCGATGAAGCGGTCGGTCTCGAAAGGAACCTCCGGCAGGTAGATCAGGTGCGGCCCGTCCCCTTCACGGTGACGCGCGAGCGCGCTGGCGGCGGTGAGGAAGCCCGCGTTGCGCCCCATGACGACGTTGATCTTGATCCCCGGCAGGGAGGCGTTGTCGCGGTCGTCGGCCATGAAGGCCATGGCGACGTACCTCGCGGCGCTGCCGTAACCGGGCGTGTGGTCGCTGCAGACCAGGTCGTTGTCGACGGTCTTGGGGATGTGGAAGCAGCGGAGTTCGTAGCCGCTCTGCACGCCCATCTCGTACACCAGGCGGCAGGTGTCGGAAGAGTCGTTGCCGCCGATGTAGAAAAAATAGCGGATGTCGTTGGCACGGCAGGCGTCGAAGATCTTCGGCCCGTCGGCCG
>DASPMT010000230.1:0-7854 GCA_035626935.1 Phycisphaerales bacterium
CCGGCACGATTACTCGGGATAGGCCCACCTATCGAATCAAGTCGTCGAGTGCGCCGGCCCGCCCATCGGCGCGCGGCGGAGCCCAGCGTGTTGACTTCGGGCCGTCCGCGCATGTGCGCGGCAACATCCGGTGCGGGCAAGATTGTCGCGGGCCAGCGGCGTCAGAGTCTGGCGCGCCTATCATCACTCGCTGAAACGCGCCGCGCGTGGAACCCCGCGCCCTTCAGCCCCCTCCCGCAACTCCGCCCACCTGACAACCGCCCCAAGGGCGAGCCGTTGTCGATCCGGGCGCCGGTCGCTGAACCTTCTACCTCCCCCAACCCCCTCAACAGGCGCCACGCGATGACGACAACCACCCAAGACCCCAGCATTCTTCTTTCGGGCCGCTCGATCACCACCCTTCAGGCGCACACCATGAGCGGCGCGCAGCAGGTGCGCTCCCCCGGCAACGCCGACGACAAGCACCTCGAGATTGAGGGGCGCCTGCCTCCTCTGACCGGCGATCTGCGCCTGATGGCCACCCTGGACGCCGCGAGTCGAAGGCCCGGGCTCGACGGAGTCCGTTCCCGTTCGTGCAGCGGGGTTGTCAGCGCGTCGTTCTTCGACGGCTCGGCCTGGCACCGGTTCGACCTGAAGAGCCTCATCGACACCCCGGGCTTTCAGAGCGCTTCAGAACTCGACGCGGCGCTGCGCTGGGCTCGCACTGCGGCAAGCGACGCCGCGGGCAGGATTTGCGAGCGGCGATCGGTCGACAAGCAGGCGGTCCGGCCTTACGGCCTGGCCGGGCGCGCACGTATGACGACACGTATCCGCCCCGCACCAGGTGCACAACGGAGCAGACCGATGCCTCAACATGAACGGATCTGGCACAGGAACTCGGCCTACATCCCTGCGGCGATCCCCCCCTCTTCGTCCGGTCCGTCATCCGATGACGGCTCGTCGCCGCGGTTCACGCGGCACACCGATGACGAGGCGCGTCAACACCCCAGCTTCCTGCTGGTCACAACGATCCCCTTCGCCACCGCCAAGGGCGCCTTTCTGACCAATATCGAGTGGTGCTCCGCTTGCAGACCGAATGAGGCGGGCGGGCCCGCAACGCCGCGCGTGCGGATGCTCGTCGAGCGCGAGCCGATCGGAAGGACCGCCGCGCACGACCGCGCGAGGGTGCTGGCGCAGCGCTACGCGGTGCCTGTCGTGCTGGTCGTCGCCCCGCTGCCCTTCAGCGCTCCCGCCGCAACGGTCGCGTAAGTCTCGCGGCAACCGCTCAGCCTTGTGTGCCGCGCGACTGCGCGGCCCCGGAGTCTTCAGCTTGAAACAACCAAGTTCCCACCGCACCCAGCTCTACAACGAAGGCCGCGACGAGGCGGCGCCCGCATCGGCCTCGACACCAGCGACGCCGCCGACACCCACCGGGCCGACGCCCGCCACGCCAGCAACCCCTCCCTCACCTCGTACGCCTCCCACTCCACCTACCCCTCTGACCCCTTCCTCGGATGCGCCGCCCGCGCACGGAGAGCGGGGCGTGCTCGTGATCGTTGACAACGCGGCAACGGTGTCTCACGAATCGACCGCGGCGCGCGCGTATGAGCTCTACATCCGTTCGGGTCTCATGCCCGGTCGGTGCGACCGCAACTGGCTGATCGCCGAGCGCCAACTCACCCGCGAGGCCGCGGCGGCGGAACGCCGCGCGGTCACGGACGCCGGCAACGAGATGACGAGCGAGGGCGGCCAATCAACGTCGCCACGAGGCCTTTAAGCACCGGCGGCGCTGGCGACGTGCACGGACCCTTCTGACGCCGCGCGTCGATCATCATCATTCCAGACAACACGTCGCCGGCTCGCCGGGCAAATGAAAGAGCCCGCGCCGGTCGGGCGCGGGCTCGTCTGTTGCTTGTGAGTTCCTTCAGCTCAACCGTTGGAGCCGGGTGTGACGCGGTTCCAGGCGTCCCTCACGGCCGTGCGGGCCTTGTCCCACCCGGCGGAACTGGCTCCCTTTGCGCGGTCCCAGTCGTTGCGAAGGCCCGTCTCGCTCTCCTCGAACGAACGTCCCTTGTTGTCAGGTTTGGAAGCCGACTCCCAGCCGTAGCGGTACGCTGGGGCGGCGTCGTCATAGGACCTGAAGTCCTTGGCGTACTTGCAGGAGGGGTAGTTGGCACGCCAGTAGGTGTCGTTCTCCGTCGGATCGAGGGACTCGCCCGCGGCCTTGCCCGCGAGCCCGCCTGCGATAGCGCCGACCGCCGCGCCGACTCCGGCACCGATCGGACCGGCCACAGCACCGATGACCGCGCCGGCTGCGCCGCCCGCCACAGCGCCCGCGCCTGTGGAGACCGGGTGCGCGCCGGGCGTTCCGGTGATCGGGTCGCGGTTGGCCGGATTCGTGTCGGGTTTCTGACTCTGCGTATTTGTGTTCATGGCTCCTTACTGACGCGCCGCACGGCGCGCAGTGTGAGGTGCACGTGAAATCGTCACCTGCGCCGACGCTTATATGCGGTGACACCTGGACCGCGGGTGAGCGCGGGCGGGCTGCGGGCTTCGAGCTCGCGCAGGGTGATGCCGCGGATGTCGACTCTCGCCGAGCCGAGAGATCGTCGCACGGGAGCCGGGCCAAGCTCCCGGTGGAGCGGTGGCGGGGGGAACCCCGCCACACACGCGGCACACCTCGAGTCTCCCCGCCGGTCACAGGCAGAGCGGCAATTCGGTCATTTACCTTGTGCTCTCCCGGGCACGGGGGTATGTTCCTGATGTCGCGTCAGAGAGAGAGACCCATGCATCGCGCACTCACTACCGTCGCGGCCGCCGCGTTCGCCACTGCCGCGTTCGCCCAGAGCGGCCACATCATCGCCATCGGCGACGAGTGGCTCCTGTCCGATCAGGCGTTCATCGATCAACCGGCGCAGTCGCTGCAGCTGGCCAACAACATCGGGAACTACTTCAACGGCGCGACCAGCAATTTTCTCGTCCTCTCGAACATCCCCCTCACCCCAGCTTTGTCGGCCATCGCGGCGTGCTCGGCGGCAGCCTGGCAACGAGCATGACAAACGCCGGTTACGGGTGGGACGTCAATCCCGCGGTGCCGTTCACCCTTGCCACGCTGCAGAGCTACGACGCCGTCTTCCTCTGCGGCGCCACGGGCAGCGGCGCGGCCAACGCCGCGATCCTCGCTCAGTACGTCTTTGGCGGCGGCAGCGTGCTCGTGATGGCCGGCACGGGTGACTTCGGGAACGCGGCGGGCGAGGCCGCCGGGTGGAACCCGTTTCTCAACCTGTTCGGGCTCGGCTTCGGCACCGAGTGGTTCGCCGTCGGCCCGTCGCTGCTGAGCGTGCCGACGCTCCCCTCCGCTCACCCCGTCGGTTCGCTGCTCACGTCCGCGTCATGGGGCTTCGGGCAGACCGCGATGGACCTTGATCCCATCGACCCGCTCAACGAGGTTGCCGTCTTCGGGGATTTCACGGCGTTTGGCGGCCCGACCGGCGGCAACGATGCCGCGGTACCGATCATCGCGACGTACAACCTGGTGACGCCTGCGCCGGGCGCTGGTGCAGTGCTGGCGCTGGCCGCGCTTGTGGTTGCCCGGTGTCGCCGCTCGTAACCCTCCATCCTCAAGTAGCTCGCGATCGACAAGGTCAACGAGAAGGCCCTTGGGAGTCAGCGCCAAAGTGAACGTGAAAGAAGCGGGGCGGATGCTGAGGGTGCTGTTGGCACCATTACCCGGTGGAGCACCTTCCGGTGCGGGCCATATGGCGCAGGTGTGATCCGGGGTACGGGCATCGCCGGATGGGCCGCCTGCCGCTTCCTGCCGGACGCGGCTCTGAACGCCTTGTCCGTACGGCCCGTCTAGACCGTGTAGTTTGCGCTGGGGTTTGTGGAACCCGGAGAGACGCCGCCGCTGTTGCCGGTGAAATCTGCGGCGACTGAGGCCGCAGAGACGACGAGGCAGACGTTGCCCGCGCGGATGAGCCAGTTGGTCGAGTTCGAGCCCGCCGTGTTCCGTACCAGGATGTTGGTGTTGACGCTAGCGTTGAAGGTCATGCGGTAGCCGTAGAGGTTGCCGGTTGAGTGGCAGTCTTCGATGCGGGAGAAGCGGCCTGAGATCGTGAACCCGCCTGCTTCGAGCGATGCCGAACCCACGCCGTTCTGATAGGCCATGCACCCGGCCACGCGGGCGCTGAAGCCGACGATGAACCCCGCCTCGACGTTTGACGCAGCGGCGCAGGCGACGGCCTGGCTCTGCTCGATGTAGAAGCCCGCACGCCCGTTGGCGGTCGCGGAGCAGTCGGCCACGATCGCGCCTCCGGAGGCCACGATGCCGATGTGGCCGTTCTCCCTGGCGACGCAACCGACGATGCTGCCACCCGCTCTGATCCCTGTCCCGTCGTTGCCGATCGCCACGCAGTCGCACACCTTTCCGGCAGCGCTGCTGGCCCCAACGTTAACGTAGAGCCCCTCGCCGCCGTTGCCGGAGAACGTCGAGCCGCCGACGGACGATCCCTCGCCGCAGAACAACCCGTCGTCCCCGTTGTCGACAAAGGCGCACCGGTCAACCCGCGCCCCGATACCCAGTTGGGCGCCCCGCTGCAGGCACGACTCGATGCGGAGCGCTTCGAGCGTCAAGCCCGGGATACCGACCATCGAAACGCCGGTGCTGAGCGTCCTGATCCGGCCGTTGCGGATGGTGATCGACTCCAGCGCCGTGTTGGTGGCGATCACGCCCGAGAGACCGCCGAACCCACCGATCTGGAACCCGTTAAGGTCCACGGTGACGTTGCTGGCGGTGATCTCGATGCCGCTCTTGCCCGGGCCTGCCAGCAGGTGGTCGGTCAGGTAATAGCTGCCGGGTGAGGTGATCCGGTAGAGCGAGTCGGCATCACCGGGGGTATTGGCCGTGCTGATTGCGGTCCGCGGCTCGATGTCGGACAGCGTCTTTCCGGTGGGAGCGACCGCTCCTGCCGGCGGTGCGAGCGGCCCGGCCTTGGCCATGGCGGCAAGGGCGGCGACACCCGCCGCGCCGGCGAGCCCGCCGAGGAGAAAGCGGCGGTCGAGAGTGGCGGCGGAGTCGGCCGGCGATGGGTGGTCCATTGGACCAAGATACCTCAGGTACGGGAGCGCGACGAGCGGACTTTGAGGGATATGGGCGGCCATGCGCTGAACGCCCATGGCGCTCCGCCGGGCGGAGCGCGCGTCGCGCGTGGGGCGAGCGGCTAGCACCGCGTGCGCATCGACTCGCGGTCGCGCTCGTGAGCGGCGGGGGAGTCGTAACCCTTGGACGTTGAGTGCGCCCAGGCTTTATCGATGTAGGGGGCGGCGTCGGGGGTCTTGCAGTCGGTGTCGCCGTAGTCGATGTCGACTGTGCCGATGCGCTTGGCGGCGGCGGTGGCGGACTTTCGGAGCGCGGCGTTGCGGCAGCCGATGTTGATCACGGCCTGGTTCATGATGTACTTGAGGCCGTTTGGGGCCGTGTGGATGGTCTTCTCGATCTGGGCGAGGTGGCCTTCGAACCAGGCGTCGGGCTCGTGCTCGTCGATCAGCGCCATGGCGGCGACGGTGGACCAGGCGGCGAAGCGGGTGGGTTCGTCCTTTGCGGCGAGCCATTTCTCGACCTTTGCGCGGGCGTGGGGAGTCTCGGCGGTGAGGTGGCCGACGTAAGCGCCGCACATGCGGCCGGCGGGTGTAGCGGCCCAGCGGTCGAGCTCTTTGGGGGGGATGGCGGCGGGGTCGGAGATCTTCACCGCGAGGTTGCGCGCGTCGAAGTTGCCCGTGTCCCAGAGCTGGCTGGCCAGGTCCTGGTCGACCTTGATCTGCTTGACGAGGGTCTTGAGAGTGGCGAAGCTGACGCCGAACATCGGCTCGGGTGCGCCGTGGCGGGTGTAAGTCTTGCGGGTCTGGGCGGAGCCGGCTTTTTCGAGAGCGGTCATGGCCTGATCGAGGGTCATGCGCGGGGCGGGGGGCTTGGGCGCCGGGGGTCTGGATATGGCGGGCTTGGCGGAGGTCTTCGGCTTGGGAGCGGGCTTGGTCTTGGGCATGCTGATTCCTCGGGGCGAAGCGTGCGAGATCCCATTGTACGAGAAAGCGGCTGTTCCTGGCCAGCGGGGGGCGGGGCGGGGAACAGTCGGTCCGGGCGAAGAAGCCGAGGCAAGTCCGACTCGCCGAGCCTCGTCGGAGTTCCTCGCTGACGCTTCGAACTCCGGCAAGTAAAAGCCCGCGCCGGATGGCGCGGGCCTTGGGATTGACTCTGTACGCGAAACTCAGTACTCGTGACTATTTAGTAGCGGTAGTGGTCGGGCTTGTAGGGGCCGTCGATGGGGACGCCGAGATATGCGGCCTGTTCCTTGGTGAGCTTGGTCAGCTTCACGCCGAGCTTCTCGAGGTGGAGGCGGGCGACCTCTTCGTCGAGCTTCTTGGGAAGGATGTAGACCTTCTTCTGGTCGTACTTCATGCCCGAGAGGGTGGGCTTGCCGTTGAAGTAGAACCACATGTCGAGCTGCGCGATCGTCTGGTTGGTGAACGACGACGACATGACGAAGCTGGGATGGCCGGTGGCGCAGCCGAGGTTCATCAGGCGGCCCTCGGCGAGAACGAGGATGGACTTTTCCGACTTCTTGCCGGTCTCGAAGACGAACTCGTCGTACTGCGGCTTGATGTTGATCCGCTTGACGGCGCCCTTCTCAACCCCCTTGTAGAGGTTGTGCATGTCGATCTCGTTGTCGAAGTGGCCGATGTTGGCGACGATCGCCTTGTCCTTCATCTTCTGCATGTCGGCCAGGGTGATGACGTCCTTGTTGCCGGTAGTGGTGATGAAGATGTCGGCGGTCTCGACGACCTCGTCGAGCGTGGTCACCTGGTACCCCTCCATCGCGGCCTGCAGGGCGTTGATGGGGTCGATCTCGGTGATGATCACGCGGCAACCCTGGCCTCGGAGGGACTGGGCCGAGCCCTTGCCGACGTCGCCGTAGCCGAGGACGACGGCAACCTTGCCGCCGAGCATGACGTCGGTGGCGCGGTTGAGGCCGTCGACGAGCGAGTGGCGGCAGCCGTAGAGGTTGTCGAACTTGCTCTTGGTTGCGGAGTCGTTGACGTTGATGCCGGGGAAGGCGAGCTTGCCGTTCTTCTGCATCTCGTAGAGGCGGTGGACGCCGGTGGTGGTCTCTTCGCTGACGCCCTTGATTGCCTTGAGGAAGCGGGTGTACTTGCCGGGGTTCTTGGCCTGCTCGGTGCGGAGGAGGTCGAGGATGACACCCCACTCCTCGGGCTCGCTCTTGGCGTTGAACTGCGGGACCTTGCCGGCGGCCTCGAACTCGGCGCCCTTGTGAACGATGAGGGTGATGTCGCCGCCGTCATCGAGCAGCATGTTGGGGCCGTCGCCGTCGGGCCAGGTCATGGCGACGTTGGTGCACCACCAGTACTCGGGGAGGGTCTCGCCCTTCCAGGCGAAGACGGGCGTGCCCTTGGGGTTGTCGATCGTGCCGCCCTTGTGGGCGCCGACGACGACCGCGGCGGCGGCGGAGTCCTGCGTGCTGAAGATGTTGCAGGAGACCCAACGGACGTCGGCGCCGAGCTCGACGAGGGTCTCGATGAGAACGGCGGTCTGCACGGTCATGTGGAGCGAGCCGAGGATGCGGGCGCCCTTGAGGGGCTTCTTGCCCGCGTAGCGCTCGCGGAGGGCCATGAGGCCGGGCATCTCGTGCTCGGCGAGGCGGATCTCCTTGCGGCCGAAGTCGGCGAGGCCGATGTCGGCGACCTTGTAATCCTCAGACGCGATCGTGGTCATGCTTCTCCTGCGCTGTATAGCCTGGCTGCTTCGATGAAGGCCATGGTAATGGCGGCGGGGCTCGGGACGCGCCTGCGACCGCTCACCTA
>DASPMT010000231.1:0-3108 GCA_035626935.1 Phycisphaerales bacterium
GGTGCGGCAGGGCTGGCTGGGGCCGGGGGGGAAGTACTCTGCGTAGACGCGGTTGTAGACAGCGAAGTCGCGCTGCATGTCGGTGAGGAAGCTGGTGATGTCGACGAGTTTCTCCCAGGCCGAGCCGTTTTCCTCGAGGATCCAGCGGAGGTTCTGCATGACGGCGCGGACCTGGGCCTCCATGTCGTAGGCGGTCATGTTGCCGGATGCGTCGCGTGTGACGCCGGGGATGTCCTTGCTGCCGCGTTGACGCGGCCCCACGCCCGAGATGAAGAGGAGGCCGCCCGCCCGGCGGACGTAGGGGTAAGCGCCGACAGGCTCAGGTGCTTTGGTCATGGGAAGGGTAAAACTCAAAGAGTGGAAAAAGGGCGCGGAGGTCTTCAAGAAGAGTCTATTGGGATTTTGTTTTGAGGTCTTTGAGCTCTTTGCCTTGGACCTTCGAGTTTCCGGCTGTTAGAGCCCGATGCAGACGTTTTTCGGTTCTGTGAAGAACTTGATGGCGTCCTGTCCGCCCTCGCGGCCGACGCCGCTCTGCTTCATGCCGCCGAAGGGGGTGCGGAGGTCGCGGACCATCCAGCAGTTGACCCAGACAAGGCCGGACTCGATGCGGGCGGCCATCGCGTGGGCGCGGTTGAGGTCGCGGGTGAAGATGGTTGACGCGAGGCCGTAGCACGTGCCGTTGGCGAGTTTGACAGCTTCGTCGTCGGTCTTGAAGCGCTGGATGGTGACGACGGGGCCGAAGATCTCCTCCTGCTCGATGGCGCAGGTCGGGTCGAGGCCTTCGATAACGGTTGGGAGGTAGTACGAGCCGCCTTTGCAGCGGGCGGGAAGCAAGGCGGGATCGGCCTTGGCGCCGCCGCAGAGGACGCGGCCACCGAGTTCGCACGCCTGGCGGACCATGCCGTCGACCTTCTGCAGGTGGGCCGCGCCGGTGAGGGCGCCGAAACGGGTGGCGGGATCGGAGGGGTCGCCGGGGGTGAGGGCCTTGGCGCGGGCGACGAGGTCGGCGGTGAACTTGTCGGCGATCGACTCGTGCAGCAGCAGCCGCGAGCCGCAGAGGCAGATCTGACCCTGGTTGGAGAAGGCGGCGCGGGCGGCCGTCGTGACGGCCTTGTCGAGGTCGGCATCGGCGAAGACGACGAACGGGTTCTTGCCGCCGAGTTCGAGCGAGACGCGCTTGAGGCGGTCGCCGCACTCCTTGCCGATCCAGCGGCCGACGGCGGTGGAGCCGGTAAAGGAGATGGTGGGGACGTCGGGGTGAGTGACCAGAGCGCCGCCGGCGGTCTGGCCGCGGCCGTGGACGATGTTGAGCACGCCGGCCGGGAGACCGGCCTCGTTGCAGAGGTCGGCGAGCATCGAGGCGGTGGTGGGGGTGACCTCGCTGGGCTTGCAGACGGCGGTGTTGCCGGTGGCGAGGGCTGGGGCGATCTTCCAGGTAAGCAGGTAGAGCGGCAGGTTCCACGGGGCGATGAGGCCGGCGACGCCGCGCGGTTTGCGGAGGGTGTAGTTGAAGCCTTCGGTGTCCATCGCGCCGGGGACGCCGCCGCGGTCGAAGGCGTGGAAGTCGCTGGAGGTGTTGAGGATGATGCCGGCGAAGGCATTGAAGTTGGTGGCGGTGCGGGGGATGTCGACCTCGCGGGCGAGGGAGATCGGTTTGCCGGTATCGCGGCTCTCGGCGGCGGCGAGCTTGTCCTTGTTGGCCTCGAGCAGGGCGCCGATGCGAGAGAGAATGCGGGATCGTTCGAGAGCGGGCGTGGCGGACCAGGCGGGGAAAGCGGCCTGTGCGGCGGCGACGGCGGCGTTGACGTCGGCAACGGCGGAGTCGGGAACGTCGGCGACCTTGAGGCCGGTGCCGGGCTCGATGAGGTCGAGGTAGTTGCCGTTTACCGGAGGGACGTGCTTGCCACTGATGAAGTTGGTGAGTTTCTCGGGCACGGGGGGAGGGTACGTTTGCTCGCGGCGGTGAGAGGAAAGAAGGCCCCTCATCCGCCCCTCAGAGCGGCGGTCACCTCTGTCTAAGAGCGGGGCGAAGAGGTCAGTGCCCCATCGGGCAACCGCCGCCGCTCGGCTTCGGCGGTGCGCCGTGTCCCATCGGGCACCCTCCGCCGGTCGCGGGTGAGCCGTAGGCGCCGGCAGTTTCGTTGAGCCGGTCGCGGACGGCCCAGAGATCTGGGAAGAAAGGCTTGATGGTGCTGGCGAGGTACTTGGCGCCGCTGGAACCGCCGGTGCCGGAGCCGCCCCCGATCATGCGTTCGACCATCTTGACGTGGTGGAAACGCCAGATGGCGGTCTTCTCGTCGAAGCTGAGCAGGTGCTCGGCGACGCGGAACTGGGGGTAGTAGCGCTCGGTGGTACCGGCCTTGTGGGCGTCGTTGTGGATGCGGTAGAGGATCTCAAGCGAGGAGACAAGTTCGGGCTCTTCGGCGTGCGGCTGCGATGTGTCGCGCTTTCCCTTGAGGAACCGGTCGGGCACCTTGAAGACGTTGTTGTCCTCGCGCGCCAGGTGCCAGACGAAGTGGTCGTAGACGGTGGGGACGTTGAGGTAGGTGGCCATGTCGGCGCGTGCGGCTTCGTCCTCACCGACCAGCGCAAGCATCTTGGGGTTTTTGTTGCCGCAGAGGAACTCGAGCTTGCGGAACTGCACGCTCTGAAAGCCGCTGGCGGGACGGAGCGCGTCCCGGAACTTGGCGAACTCGGTCGAGAACATGCTCTCGATGAGCGGGATCTGCTCGATGAGTAGGTGCTGGACGAGGTGGATGCGCTCGAAGAGCTGCGCGGCCCGCAGCGGCTTGTCGGCGTCGAGGAAGCGGCAGGCCTGACCGAGCTCGTGGAGCAGCTGCTTGAACCAGAGCTCGTAAACCTGGTGCGCCTGGATAAACAGGAGCTCGTCGGGATGGTCGGTCTTGGGTGTCTGGAGCGCGAGGAGCTCTGGTATCTTGAGATAGGTCCCGTAGGTGAGCGTCTTGGAGTGGTAGATCGGATTCTCGGGGGAAGCGGCCATGGGAGGGAAGCGTAGAGGTGCGGTGGCCACCCAGAGCACGGAGGACGGAGTTTGCAGAGCAGGCCGCGGACAAACACGGGTGACACGGGTGACACGGGTGACACGGG
>DASPMT010000232.1:0-4784 GCA_035626935.1 Phycisphaerales bacterium
CAGGTAGGTGCCGTAGCGCGTCTGGGTCTTGACCTGCGTCATCAGCTTGTACGCACGCTCGGCGCCGGTGTTGTCCAGCGAGAACGCGTTGGCCTGGTTGACGTCGTCGCCCGAGACCGAGGCCGACAGCGTGCTCAGCACCGGGGCGGGCATGTAGCCCGTCGCGGCCGAGAGCTGCGCCGTCTTCCAGAGGGCGTGCATGATGCGCGTCTCCTCGTCGTTGACGGCGCGGATCACCTCGTTGGAGGCGTCCTGC
The DNA here is from genome assembly GCA_035626935.1 of Phycisphaerales bacterium. Taxonomy (GTDB): domain Bacteria; phylum Planctomycetota; class Phycisphaerae; order Phycisphaerales; family UBA1924; genus JAJTGZ01. The sequence continues at coordinate 257 of DASPMT010000232.1, forward strand.
GCGGCGAGCTGGTAGCGGGCGTCTTGCAGCTCGTTCTTGTCGTACGGCAGGTCCATGTACTCGGCCGCGTCGTACGTGAGCGTGAGGTTCAGCGTGTCGGCGCTGCCCTGCACGGGGAGCGCTCCGCCGGCCTTGACGCCGCGGGCGGTGCTGACGCGGCCTCGGATGGAATAGACGACGCTGTTCTTGCCGGGGACGGACTGCTCGGAATGGAACAGGCCCTTCAGCTTGGAGAGGACGGCGACGTTGTCGTACGCCTGGATGACCTGCTCCCGGAACTGCTCCTGCATGGTCGTGGTGGGGCTGGAGCCGGACGCGGTTGCGGCCTGCGTGTTGGCGATCACAGAGAACATTGGTGTGGTTCCTTCGTGTGGTGAAGTCGGTTGGGACGCTGCGCAGTCCGCGCGCGGTCCCCTTCACTCGAAGGGCACGGCGATACTGGTTGTCGCTCCGCCGCAGGCGTGGCCGTGGCGACGCTGTGCGGTGGAACGGGAAAACACCGCCGTCCCTTCCGGGCAGGGCGGTGTCGTCGGCGCAGGTGTTGAGGTGTGTGCTGCCGCCGATGGATTGCTGTGATGTGACGCTCAGGCGTCCTTGGAGGCCGCAAGCTCCGGCGACGGCTCGCCGGCGCGTACGCCGCGCCTGGGCCGTGCGGCCTCCGGCTTGTCTGGCTCCGGCGCCGGAGCGGTGGCGCGGACGATCTGGTCGAGCCGCTCGTTGGTGTCGGCCAGCTTCTTCTCAAGCTCGCTGACGCGCTGCTTGTCCTTCTCGTCGTCGGAGGCGACGTAGGAGACGGCCTTGCGGTTGGCGACGATCCACTGGAGCGCCTCCTGGTCGACGCCGGCGCCCTTGCACTCGTGGAGCACGTCGCCGGTCACGTCGCAGAAGATGCGGATGACCTGGACGATGCCGCCGTCGGGCTTGACGCTGTTGATCGGCTTGAGCGAGACCTTGCCGGTCTGGAGGATGGTGAGCGCTTCGTTGTCGTTGAACATGCGGTCCTTTCAGGTTGCGGCGGTCTTGATGTTCTCGGGCGTCTGGGAGAGGCGCTGCAGGTACGCGGTGTCGGTCTTGTAGTGGTCGAACCCGTGCGCCCTGCGGGACGCCTCGCGTGCGGCCTTGAGCTCCGCCGGGGACGTGAACCCGCCCGGCGCCCCGCCCGCGGCGACCACGCCCTGCTCGGCCGGAGACCGCGGGGCCTGGTTGAGCGTGAAGTCGGCGAACAGGTTCTTGGCGGCGTCCTCGGCGGTCGTGGCGCTGTTCCAGCGGGCGGCGAAGGCTTCCTTGGCCTTGCCGTCGGCGTTCTTGCCGTGCCAGTCGAGCATCTGCTGGAAGCGGTCCTTTCCGAACTTCTCGATCTGCGCGGCCTGGGCCTTCTCCACCTCGGCCACGGCGGTGACGACGCGGAACCGGGCGAAGGTCTCGCCCAGCCACTTCGGGTCGGCCTCCTTGAGCGCCTCGCCGATCGCCGCCATGTCCTTGGGGTCGTACACCTTCTCGGTGAGGGCCTTCTTGTAAATAGCGGCCGGGTCGATCTTGCCGGTGATGTGCTTCTCAAACCCGGCGTCGTCGGCGAACGCCGGCGGCTTGGGCTTGGCGAGTTCGGCGGCGAGGTTGGCCGCCTTGTCGCGCTCGCTGGTGATCTTCGCCAGCGTCGCCTCCAGCTCCGCGATCCCCTTGTCCGCGTCCTCGATGGTCTTGTACTTGCCGCCGATGCTGCCTTCAGGCATGTGTCAAACTCCCTATGCCGCCGTACCGAACGCGTTCTGTGCGACCACCGGCGCGGCGGCCTTGGCCGTCTCGATCGCCGTCTGGGCCTGCACCTGCTGGTTGACCGCAACCTGCCGACGACGCTCCATCTCCTGCTGGCTGATCCGCCACTTGGAGGAGTTGAGGCCCATGTCGACGGCCGAGTCCATGATGATCTGGGTCTTGTCGATGTCCTCTGGAAGCTGGGCGGTGCCGACCTGCGTCGCCACCTGCGTCCAGGCGAGCATCTTGTTGACCGCCTGCTGGCGGGCCATGGCGGCGACGCCGGCGGTCATCTTGACGCCCCAGAAGTTGTCGATGATGTCCTTGATGCTCGGGTCGGGCCGGTCGAACAGGTTCGTCTCGCGGGCGATGTCCACCTTGCAGCGGAGCGTCTTGTTGGTGATCGTCTCCTCGAAGGAGAGCACCTGTCCGCCGGTCATCCGGTTCAGCCTCGTGCTCACCTCCGCGGCGTGATAGCGGGTGACGCGGTCGCCGCTGGGCATGAGCTCAAGCTCGATGCCGAGCCCCTTGGCGAGCTCCATCTCGACCAGCCGGGCCTCCTGCCGCACCTCGTTAAGGTCCTGGTGCTTGTTGATCGTGACGGCGCCGATGTCCTGCGCCTTGCCGTCCTTGACGTTGCCGCCGGGGATGATCGCGCCGGCCGGCCCGATCAGGCGCGAGGGCCGGATCCCGCTGTTGATGTCCAGCACGATCTTGAGGTCGGCGCACTGGTTGACAAGGTCGGCCGACGCGCCCTTGAGGTGGTCGAGCTCGTTGAGCTTGGCGTAGACGATCTCAAAGAACGACCGGCCGTACTGGTCGCCGGGGATCAGGTACCACGGCAGCGAGAAGATGCGGGCCTCGTCGTGGGCGTCCTCGAAGATGGTCTGGCCGTTGCACTCGTCGGTCTGCTCCCACTTCCCGTCAGTTCGGGCCTCGTTGGGCTTCCACTGGTAGTCGGTGTAGACCCAGACCATCCGCTCGTGCTGGGGCTTGTCCATCCAGCCGTCGGGCAGCCGGGCCTGCGCCACCGCCACCGGCTGCATGGTGCGCGGGTCCATCTTGCGGCGGAGGATGAGGCGGAGCTCGTTGCCCTGGCCGTCGCGGACCGCGACCCACTGCTCGGGCCGCATCACCTCAAAGAGCATGTCCTTCTGGCCCCAGACGCACACGTCGCCGTGGATCAGGGCGTAGTCGATCGCCACGCTCATCGAGGCGAGGAAGCCCCGTCCACTGGCGAACGCCCGCTGGTTGGCGCGGGCCGACCGGCTGGCATCCCAGAGCTTGAACGCCTGCGTGTCGAGGTACTTCTTGGCCTTGTCGAGGATGTCCGCGGCGTAGGGCCGGCCCTCGGGGCATGCCTCGAACCTGTAAGGGTTCTCACCCACGGGCCATGTTGAGTCGAGGATGGTGCCGCGGATGGAGGCGAGGCCGAACATCCCGACTGTCTGCCGCACCTGTCCGAGCGAGAGGTCGGGCTGATCGTCCACCTCGCGCCAGTGGTAAGCCGGGTTCACCAGCTTGGCGATCTCGTTGATCCGGTCCCGTGAGCGGCGCTTGAGCTGGTACGCGTCGTCGAACGCCTTGGCGACCGGCCCGTCTGTCCGCAGCGCGGTGGGCAGGCCGGGCGTACCGATCTCACTCAATCAGGGGTTTCCTTCTTCTCTGCTCGGAGCTTGATGGCTTTGCGGAACGACTGGACCACCTCGTAGCGGCCCTGCTCGACGGCGTGCTCGGCCACCAGGCGGGGGTCGTTGACGTGCGACGCCACCCACATCCAGACAGGGATGGCCGGCTCTAGGGCGTCGGCGACGGCTTGGATGGTCTCGGTGGGGATGCCGCGGAGGGCGAGGTAGATCGCTTCGTCCTTGGCCGCGTCGGCCATGGGAAAGTTGTCGGTCAGTTGGCGGATGCGATCGTGTGCGGGCACCTGTCCGTCAGCCATTGCAGAAGCTCCCTCGGTGTCTTGGTCGGAGGCGCCGCGTAGCCGGCGGCGTTGAGCACGACGACGGCCGCGGTGACGCAGTCGACATCCATCATGTCGTGGCGGCCCATGAACACCCGGCGGAGCGTGCCGCGGCGTGTCATCGGGCCGACGGCATAGGTCTCGGCCGCGGCGTGGGCGCGGTGCGGGTCGTGGATCGGCAGGGTGACGGTCGCCACCCGTCTGTAGCGGGCCGGCATCTGCGCGTCGAGGTAGTGCCGGAGCGGCGCCTGCAAGCACCTGACGGGGTCGACGATGTACGCCCTTCCCCCGACGGCGATGTCGACGTGGTTGGGGACCCCCGCGTACCAGCGGGATGCCCAGCCGTCCAGTCGCCACCACGGGTAGGAGATGGCGACAAAGAACAGCCGAAGTTGGTCGGCTGCGTGCATGGTGTGTTATTCATACTGGCTGCGTTTGACCGCCAGTGGCCGGATGGCGGCAGGCTCTCATGCGCGCCTACCGGGTCGATGAAACGCCCAATCCGTTGTGTCGGAGAGCGTCGTCACTGGCGGCACCTACGCCCCCCCTACCAAGGGGATCCTGCCGCCGGATGGCGCCAGGGGTTTTCGATACGGTCAGGCAAAGACCAACCCGATTCCTCGCATGAGGGTCCGCTAATCTGTCCTTAGCATCGGGGTATGGCAACCACGCGTATAGTGTGGTAGATTCGGCGGTAGTGGTGCTACCTGGCAAGCACCGTACCTCCCCACGGACGATTTGAGTTGCGGGCAGGATGCCCCAGCCGATAGAGCCGCTCGATAGAGGGTTGGTAGTCCTATGAACATTCTA
>DASPMT010000233.1:0-5263 GCA_035626935.1 Phycisphaerales bacterium
GGGGGATGAGGGGGGGTGGGGCTCGGTGTGCTGCGCAAATCTGACCCTTGTCGGCGGTTTTGGCCGATGATCGAGCCCGCATGGACGCGGGGGCGGGGTCGGTGTCTTGCCTACGGAAGGGTCACTATGAATCACGCGACGGTGCTGGTGGTGGACGACAAGGAAATGCTGCGGGACAGCGTGGGCGCAACGCTCGCGCGTGCGGGCATGCAGGTGGGAACGGCCGACGGGGGCGAGGCGGCGATGGCGGCGATCGCGCGTCAGCGGCCCGACTGCGTGGTGACGGACCTGAAGATGCCGGGAATGGACGGGATCGCGCTGATCGAAGCGATCAAGCGGCTCGACGACGAGCTGCCGGTCATCCTGATGACGGCGTTCGGCACCGTGGAGACGGCGGTGAAGGCGATGAAGATGGGAGCGTTTGACTACGTGACCAAGCCGTTCGAAGGTGACGAGCTGATCATCAGCGTGAAGCGGGCGGTGGAGCACGGGCGTCTGCTGCGCGAGAACGCGATCCTCAAGACGACCGGTCCGGCGAACACCCCCAAGACGACGAGCGGGGCCGCGATGGGCGGCCTGCACCGCCTGGTGGGCGAGTCGGCGGCGATCCGCCGGGTGAAGGAGCAGGTGCTGGCGGTGGCCGAGAGCGCCGGGACGGTGCTGATCTGCGGCGAGAGCGGCACGGGCAAGGAGGTGGTGGCCCGGGCGATCCACGAGCTGAGCCCGCGCGACGGGCAGGCGTTCCTAGGGGTGAACTGCGCGGCGCTGTCGGACACGCTGCTGGAGAGCGAGCTGTTCGGGCACGAGAAGGGGGCGTTCACTGGAGCGGACAAGCTGCGGAAGGGCCGCTTTGAGCTGGCCGACCGCGGCACGCTGCTGCTGGACGAGATCAGCGAGACGCCGGCGCGGCTGCAGGCGAAGCTGCTGCGCGTGCTGCAGGAGCGGGTGTTCGAGCGTGTGGGCTCGAGCACGGCGATCGGGTGCGACGTGCGCGTGATCGCGACGAGCAACCGCGACCTGCCGAAGTCGGTGGCGAAGGGGGAGTTCCGCCAGGACCTGTTCTTCCGGCTCAACGTGCTGCCGGTGCACCTGCCGCCGCTGCGCGACCGTCTGGAGGACATCCCGGCGCTGGTGGCCCACTTCATGCAGCAGATCGCGACGCGCGAGGGTGGGACGCGGCCGGCGCTGACGTTCAGCCCCGAGGCGCTGGGCGTGATGCAGGCGTACGGCTGGCCGGGGAACGTGCGCGAGCTTCAGAACATCGCCGAGCGTGCGGCGGTGCTGTGCCGCGGGCACGGGACGGTGAGCCCGGAGCTGATCCGTCCGTGGCTGGGGCAAGGCTTTGCGGCGACGGGCGGGCTGGCGCAGGCGCTGACGAGCGCGATGGCGATGGAGAGCTCGGCGCCGGGGCACGCGGGGAACGGATCGATGAACGGGCACGCGTACCACGGGAACGGGAGCATCGCCGAGGTGAAGCCCACAGCGTTCAGCGGGGCGGCGGCGGCGGTCGAGCCGGAGCCGCTGGAAGAGACCGAACGCCGGGCGATCGTGACGGCGCTGAAGACCTACGGCGGCCACCGGCAGAAGACGGCGATCGCGCTTGGGATCGGCGTGCGGACGCTGGGGCTCAAGCTGAAGAAGTGGAAGAGCCAGAACCTTGTCGAGGCGAGCCTGTGAGGCGTGGTATCTGACGCGAGGCTGCATGTTCGGCGAGATCATCAACTCGGGGTCGGGTCCGGCGCTTGAGGCGGCGATGCGGTTCGCCGCGCAGCGGCAGAAGCTGATCGCCAACAACATCGCCAACATCACGACGCCGAACTTCGTGCAGCAGGACGTGTCGGTGGCGGACTTTCAAACGGCGCTGGGCGAGGCGATCGATCGCCGACGCTCGGCGAGCGGGCTCGCCGAGCTGAGCATCACAGGGAACAGTGAGGTCGAGATGGACAGCGCGACTGGAGCGCTCACGCTGCGGCCGGAGTCAACGATCGGCGGGATCCTGTTCCATGACCGGAACAACCGCGACCTTGAGTCGCTGATGCAGGCGCAGGTCGAGAACGCGACGATGTTCCGCGTGTGCGCCGATCTTCTGAAGAACCGCTCGGACCTGATGCGGGCGGCGATCGGGGAGCGCGTCTAGCGTCGTGATGCCGGGGTTTGCCGCGTTCTGAGGTGGGCGACGGCGAGCGCGGGTGGGGGTCAGTGCGTGAAGTTGGCGTTGGGGTCGGTCGTGCCGAGGGCGGCCGCGGCCGAGTTGCCGTTGACCGGCGGTGAGAGGGCGCCGCTGCGGTCGATGATCGGGCCGTAGTTGTTCCCCACCGCGAGCGACCAATTGACCATGTTGGTGGCGCAGGTGTTCCTGACGATGACGTTGCCGCTGGTGTCGACGTCGATGCCGGCGTCGGCGTTGTTGCAGGCGTTGCCCTCGATGCGGTTGTCGTTGGCGATGGCGTGGATGCCTGCGCCGACGCCGATCAGGCCGTTTGAGTCGCAGTTGCAGCCTCGGACGGTGACGTACGAGGTGATGCGGATGCCGTCGAGCCCGTTGTATTGGGCGGTGCAGTCGGCGACGAGGCAGCCCGTGCCTGCCTGGATGCCGTGCTGGTCGTTGACGCGTGCAGAAGAGTTGGTGATGGTCGATCCGCCGGAGAGGTCGAAGCCGTTCTCAGCGTTTGACTCGGCTGTGCAGCGCGTGACGGTGCAGCCGCCCGACGTGACGAGGCCGGCGCCTCCGTTGGTGCTTGCAGCGCAGTCGCTGGCGGTCGAGCCGTACTGGACGACGATACCGGAGAGGCCGCTGAGGGTGGCCGAGCAGCGCTCGACGACGCACGACGCGGACGTGGCGATCCCGCGGCCGTCGTTGTCGCGGGTGTGGATGTCCTGGATCGAACCGCCGACAGAGATGCCCCCGTGGGTCAGGTCGAGCCCGTCCTGGCCGAAGCCGGCGATGGTGCCGTTGCGGACGGTGACGCCGAAGCAGATGCCGCCCGCGGTTCGGATGCCGTCGAGAGTGCCGACGCCGCCGAGGACCGCGAAGCCGTTGAGGTCGATGGTGACGAAGCTGGCGGTGATCTCGATGCCGCACTTGCCGTTGGCGCCGGTCAGGTTCCCCGTGAGGTAGTACGAGCCGGGCTGGGTGATCCGGTAGACGCTGTCGGCGTCGCCGGGGGTGTTGGTCGCGTTGATCGCGGTGCGGGGCTCGATCTCGCTGAGCGGCTTCATGCTGGGAGCGACGGCCCCGGCGGGCGGGTTGAGCGGGCCCCCGGCCAGCACGGTCACGGTAAGGAGCGAAGCAGCGATGGCGGTGAGGGTGCGCATAGAGAGCTCCGAGAGCGGGAGAGAGGGTCTGGTTCGGTCGGGCGGGGTCTATGCGACAGATCGGGGCCGGCCGGCTATCGGCGCGTACGGGAAGCTGGGGAATGCCCGCCGGTGGGCGGTGCGGGCACACCGTTTGCGATCGACAGACATGTACGGCTTGCTGGATGTCTCAACGTCGGGGATGGTGGCCCAGCGGGTGCGGCTGGAGGCCGCGTCAGCGAATCTGGCGAATCAGGACTCACTCCTGGATTCCAAGGGGAACGTTGCACCCTACCGGCGGCGGGAGGTGATGCTGGCGGCTGGCCGGGCGGATGGCGCAGCAGATGCGCAGGGGCGCACGTTTGGCGTGCACATCGCGCAGGTGGCGGTTGAGCAGTCGGACGCCAAGCCGGTGAAGTACGACCCGACGAGCCCATACGCATACAAGGATGGGCCGTACAAGGGGTATGTGGCGACCACGGGGATCAACCCGGTTGTTGAGCACGTGAATGCGCTGGAGGCGGCGCGGGCGTACGAGGCGAACGTGATGGCCGCGGAGGCGACCAAGCAGATGGTGGCGGCGGCGCTGCGTCTGATCGCTTAAGGCGCCGTCGCGAGGCGGTTTGAAGGGTCAGTCCCGCGGAGTGGAGGCTGACGGCACCCGGACGCGGGTTTGAGCGAAAATTTGTGCTGCCAAGGATGGTGGCGGGTTTGGCCAGGGATGGCCGATGGAAGGGACCGGGGCGGGGTAGACTGGCGGCGTGACGTATGGCTGATCCTCTTGGACTACTCGGCGGCGGGGCGGGGATGCGGGGCTCGGGCGGTCTGAACGATCTGCTGCGCGCCAAGGCGGGCGGCGGGGCGGCGGAGCCGGCCGCGACGGACGCGAACGGGGACACGTTCAAGGATGCGCTGCTCAAGAGCATCGACCAGGTGAATCAGCTTCAGGGGGAGGCGGCGACGGCGCAGGAGGACATCGCCAGCGGCCGGACGACGAACCTTGAGGATGTGATGCTGGCGACGCAGAAGGCCGACACGGCGTTCAGAGCGCTGCTGGCTGTTCGGAACAAGGTGACGGCGGCGTACGACGAGCTCAAGCAGGTACGGATCTGAACGCGCGGGGGGGCGGGGTTCGTCCGAGACGCCGGTGGTGGCGGCGACGCGTCGGGCGCCCGGCGCGGGCACGGCGAATGGCTTCGGTGCCGTTTGTGAGGGCCGCTTCAGAAACCGCGGGTATTGTGTGGTGATCGCCCGTCGGTGGGCGTGCCCTTTTCACAGTGCTGACGAAGTGAGGACAACGACATGGCGGTGCGCAGCGCAGAGGCGGTTTGGAGCGGCGGACTGACGGACGGCACGGGGCACATCAAGGTACAGAGCGGCACGCTCGATGCGCCGTACGACTTCCGGGCGCGCACGGCGGACGGCAAGGGGACCAATCCTGAAGAACTGATCGGCGCAGCACACGCGGGGTGTTTCACGATGCAGCTCTCGGCGCTGCTGGGGGCCGCGGGGTTCACGGCGACGAAGTTAAGGACAACGGCGAAGGTGCACCTTGAAAAGCAGGGCGCCGGGTTCGCGATCCCACGGATCGAGCTTGAGCTGGAAGGGACGGTGCCGGGGATGAGCCTGGCCGAGTTCCAGAAGCAGGCGGAGACGGCGAAGACGAGCTGCCCGGTGAGCAAGGCGCTGGCGGGGACGGCGGTGACGCTGACGGTGACGATGGCGTAGCGGTGATTCCTGCAGAAGTCTGCTGCTGCTCGGCCGGTCGCGCTGGACTTCTAGAACTTTACATCGACGGCCCTGCAGAGGAACTGCATGAGCGGGACACCGGCGCGGACGGTGTCGATGTAGCGATCGAGAAAGTCGGGCGAGCAGGCTGCCTTTTCGTCAAGGGTCGCGCAGGCGGCGAAGCTCTTGCGTTTGAGGTCGTCGATCAGCGGGTGGTCGTCGGGGACTTGTTCGCCGTCGA
>DASPMT010000234.1:0-2760 GCA_035626935.1 Phycisphaerales bacterium
TTTGCGCGGCAGGTTGAGGGGAAGGTGGTGTTCGAGCGTGTGGAGGCGTAAAGACGCGAGGCGCGGGACTCGAGAGGTGAGTAAGAGGCAATAGGACTCGCTCATTCACCCTTCACAAAGTCGGCGGGCAACTTCTCCCACAGAGTCGGGAGAAGGGGCTATCTCACGTCTCAGCTCCATCCGTCGAAGTACTGGTCGATAAAAGACGGCGAAGTTGTTGCCGCCAGAGCGCGGCGGACGGAGATGACAACGTACCACACGCCGCTCGACACGGCCCTCTCGTATCCCCGCCTCTCTCCCACCGCCTCGGGCCTCACCCGCCCGTTTCCTCGCGCTGCAGCTCCGCGTTGATCGCGACGGCGGCGGTTGCGCCCTCGGCGGCCGCGACGATGACAAACTCCACGTCGCGGTCGGCGTCACCGGCAACAAAGAGGCCCGGGACGCCCGCGCACTGGCGGCTGCTGGTCTTGACGCCGCCGTCTTCCTTGAAAGAGCACCCGAGCAGGCGCGGCAGGTCGCTGCGCTGCACCTGGCCGGTGTTGAAGAACAGCGCATCGCACGCGAGCGGGCGCCCGGACTCGAAGCGAACCTCCTGGAGCGCTGCGCCCTCGCCGCTCAGGGCGCGGACGCGCTCGCTGCGGATGGGAATCTTCATCGTCAGAGCGCGCGCGGCGAGTTCGTCACGGACGGGCCCGCCGTCGGTGCACGCGGTGACGTGCGGGCTCCACGTGCGGAGCGAGAGCGCCAGGCCGACGGCCCTGTCGCCGTGCCCGTAAGCAACCAGGCGCTTGTCGCGGTGTTCGTAGCCGTCGCAGTATGGGCAGTGGTGGACGCTGACGCCGTAAAACGCCTCGACGCCCTCGATCGCCGGAAGGCAATCGCGCATGCCGGTAGCAAGCAGCAGCTTCCGCGACCGGGACGATCTCTCCGCACCGCCGGGTTCCAGCGCCCGGTAGCGGACCGTGAACGCTCCGTCCGCCGAGCGCTCGGCGTGCACCGCCTCGCCCTGGTCAACCCGTACACCGTACCGCTCCACGTCGCGCCGCGCCTCCCGCAGGAAGTCCGCGGGCGCGGTGCAGTCGCGGGTGAGGAAGCCGTGTATCTCCGAGGCGCGTCGGTTGCGCCCCAGGTTCGAGTCGATCAGGAGCACGTCGCGGCGAGCACGGGCCAGCACAAGCGCCGCTGACAGCCCCGCCGGCCCGCCGCCGATGACGATCGCGTCGTGCATGGACAACGCTACGGGGGTGGCAGGCTTTGCGCGATGAGCAGACCTTTTATTGTTCGTCGTGGCCGCGGCCGGCACGTTCGCGTGCGCCTGCACGCCGGCGCTGAAGCCGGGTACCGCACCCGCCCAACGAACGGAGCCACTCATGACTCGATACGCCCGGGGCACGTTCGACGTCACCCTGAAACCGCTCGATCTGCACAAGGAGATAGGGGGCTCCGATGGAACGATCGGTCGGATGTCGATCGACAAACGCTTCCAAGACGGCATCGAGGGCGCAAGCATTGGAGAGATGCTGACCGGCGTTGGAAGTGCGGCGTTGAAGGGCTCGGCCGGGTACGTAGCGATGGAACGCGTGACCGAGACACTCGAAGGCCGCCGCGGGACGCTCATCCTGCAACACAGCGCAACGATGGACCGTGGGGAGCCGCGTCAGGCGATCGTCGTCGTGCCCGGATCGGGAACAGGGGAGCTGACGGACCTGAGCGGCACATTGACGATCACGGTTCAGCGCGGGCGGCACGACTACGAGTCGGCGTACACGTTTGGGACGCCCGTGAACGAACCCGCCGGTCAACCCTGATCGTCCCGCCCGAAGTCCTTCGGACGCTGCGGACGCTCGTCGCTCCCCCGCGATGCATGGCGCTCGTGCTCGAGTCGCCGCGCGGCACGCCGGAAATCGAGGTAGCGGTCGGCAACGGCCCGCGCGTAGATGACCAGTTCCTGCGGTGTGGCCTTCTGGGCGCCCGCCGGGGACGACAGAGCCGAGATGTAAATCTGCGCCCACGCCGCACCATCAGCCGTATCGTGCGTTTCGTGCTGGGCGCCTCGAGGCAGACTCATCGTCCACCCAGTTGCCGACCCGTCGTGAGGCGGGCGTGAACCGACACCGAAAAGCCCTCCTGCCAAGGCGTCCCTAAAGCCCTCCAGAAGGCCCCCAAACGGCTGAACGTGAAGGCCGGCTCAGGATTCGGACCTGAGAGCAGCCCAGTTACAGAATGCGGCGCGAGCGAGGATAACTCCCCAGCACGTGCAGCTCCTTGCAGTGCCGCCGCGCCGCGGCCAGGGCCTTGGCCACAGGGGCGTCCGCCTGGTGCCCCTCGGCGTCGATGAAGAACGTGTAGGCCCAGTTCGTCCGGCCGCTGGGCCGTTTGTCGATGTGAGTGAGGTTAACGCCCGCGCTGTTGAAGTCGGTGAGAACGCGAGCCAGCGCCCCGGGCTTGTTGAGCGTGGCGAACATGACGCTGGTCTTGTCGTCGCCGCTGCGCTGGGCCGGGTGCTTGCTGATGACGGCAAAGCGGGTGATGTTGTGGGTCTCGTCCTCGATCGCTTCGAAGAGGATGTTGACGTCGTAAAGCTGTGCCGCCAGCGTGGAGCCGATGGCGGCGGCGCAGCGGGCCTCGGCGCCTTTGGCCTGGGCGACGTGCTGGACGGCCTTGGAACTTGATGGGGTGGCGATCAGCTCGGCCTTGGGGTACTGCGTGGCGAGCCAGGCGCGGCACTGGCTGAAGACCTCGGGCTTGGAGTAGATCTTC
>DASPMT010000235.1:0-5617 GCA_035626935.1 Phycisphaerales bacterium
GACCTCAACGGGTTCACGCTGACCGGCGTGACGGGCTCGCTGGCGGGCGTCACCACCAGTATTTCGACGGCGACGCGCCTGAACAACGGAACCGTCCAGGGCTGGGAAGATGACGGCGTCAGGCTCTCCGACTTCGCCGTCGTCACGCGGGTGACGACGCGCGACAACGTCGGCGGCGGGATCAACGTCGGTCAGAGCGCCGTAGTCACCGACTGCATCGCCGAGGGTAACGACGAGCAGGGATTCGTCGCCAACGCCGGCTCGGCCCTCACGTCCTGCGTCGCACGCAACAACACCCTCGACGGCTTTGTCCTCAACGCATGCACCGTCACGGGCTGCACGGCCCGCGTCAATGGCGGGAGCGGCTTCGCCCTCCAGACCGCCGGCGTCCTCAGCAGCTGCAGCGGCTCGTCCAACAGCGACAACGGCGCCACCATCGCCACGAGCGGCGCCTTCAGCTCGCTGGTCGTCGACTGCGCGTTCTCAAGCAACGGTGCGGACGGTATCTCCGTCTCCGGCAACAGCACCATCCGAGGCTGCACCCTCACAGGCAACGGAACAGGCGCCGCGACGGGCGCCGGGCTCCGCATCGCCGGTTCTGACTGTCGCATCGAAGGCAACCACTGCACCGACAACGAGCGCGGGATCCTGGCCTCCGCCGCGGGCAACTTCATCGTTCGCAACACCTGCGCCGGCAACACCACCAACTGGGAACTGGTCGCCAACAACGTCGTCGGTCCGATCGTCGACCGCACCGCCCCCGCCAGCGCCGCCATCCTCGGAAACGCCGCCCCCAGCAGCCTGGGAACGACCGACCCCAACGCCAACTTCTCTTACTGAGCCGGTGTCCGATTGAACGGCCGACCCCTCCGCCGCCTCCTGCACATCGGCATCAAACGCCGCACGTGCGCGATGCTGACCGCCGCCGCTGCGCTCCTCGCGGCCGTGTGGGCCCTCTCGCTCTGGCGCTCCCTCACGATCATTTACACCGACCACCGCATCGCCGGCCTCAGCCGCGGCCTGATATACCACTACACCGCCGTTGACCCGCCCGCACCGTGGAACCGGTCGCGCAGCCCATCCCGCTCCAGCACGCCCGCACCGCCACCGCTGAGCGTGCCGCAGCAGCTCGACCACGTGCTGAAGCTCATGCGCGACGACCCGGAGCGCATCCGCCTCACGCCCCGCGCGGCAACCCGCGACGACATCCAGTACGTCATCGCTGACGTCATCTTGCGCGGCCGCCCACCAGCGACCATCCCGCTCTGGCACTCCGCTCCTCCTGCTGACCGCCGGCTGCCTCCTGTTCTTTTCCGTCCACCGAGCCCGCCGTCGGGCGCTGACCTGCCGGTGCGCCGCGTGCGGATACCCCTGGCCGGCCTCGGCGCTGCCGCCGACCGATGCCCCGAATGCGGTACCTCCACGCGTAGCAGATCTCTCCTCCTCAGACTCGTTGGCGCCGACTGCAAATGGCCCCAAGCGACCACACGGCTGATGCTCCAGGCCGGTCCGACCCCATCGCGCACTGGGCCGTCACTCCTCCCGCTCCAGTACGAGTCGGTTGCCGTCGGCCTTCCACGGAAAGAACGCGGCATCGGCGGGGTAGCCCACGAGCATCAGGGCGGATCGGTCGGCGCGGATGTCGACAAGGAGGCCGCAGGCAATGTCGAGGATGCCGTTGAGTGAGTGGACGTACCCACCCTTCACGATGATTGCATTGAGCTGCGCCAGGTCCACCGTCCAGCGCCCCTCGAAGCGCCCCTCCTCGGCGGTCATGGGCTCGAGCGCCGGCACCGGTGCCGCGCCGGGGACTCTGACCGCGAGGGCAAAAGGTGCAGGCGGGCGATTGCCGGCGGGTGGTGGGGCCGCACCCGCGGCGGCAAGCAGAAGAGCGGCGGCGATCAAACCGGCGGTGCGGGTGCGCTTCATGGTCAGAGCATAATTCAACGGATGTGCCGGATTGCAGACCGGGACGGGAGAGGGACGGGCGGCCGCCGGAGTGGCACCTGCTTGCCGGCTTCAACCGCTCAACACTCCGTGAAGAACTGATCGATGAACACGACGAAGTCGTTGTTGTCAAACGCGTCGTCCGAGCCGAGCTGCCCACCTTGGCTTCCCACGTCCGCCTCGACCCGCTGACCGAAGAAGGCGTCGATGAAGACCACGAAGTCGTTGTTGTCGCGGGTGCCGTCGTGCCCCGGCACACCCCCTGGCACGCCCACATCCGCCGGGTCCACCATGAGCTGCGCGGCCGCCGTGGCGTGCTCGCCGCAGGCGCTGGTGATCAGCAGGTCGTAGCGCCCTGCATCCCCCACGGCCGCAGCGCCCAGGTCGAGCAAAAGCGTCACCACCGAGGGGTTTGCAATCGCGTCCATCGGCGCTCCGTCCTTGCGCCACCGGAGCGTGTACGGACCGTTCTCTGCGCCTGAGGTAAGCTCAGCGATAATCTGCACCTGCTCGCCGCTGCACACCGCGCGCGGCGCCGGCAGCGCGACCGTATAGAGGGACAGACGGGCGTTGTCGAGCGAGCCGGTGTCAACCGAGTTGCTGAACTCGGCGCGGAACTGCAGCGACGTGACCGCCGCGAGTGCGGCGCGGAACTCCGCTTCGTGGGCACATCGCCGGTAAGCGTGTCCTTGCGCCACCCGCCGGTCTCGCGCAGCGCCACGCTGTAGGCTGTCCAGACGTTGACCGTCGGCGGGGTCAGGTCCATCACGAGCGCGAGGCCGCCGCCGGTCAGAACAAGGTCGGGCGTGGCGGCGTTGTTGCCGGCTGCCACGTGCGTGGTGCGCAGGTGCCAGCTCAACGAGCCACCGTAGAGGCACGAGCGGTCACCAAGGAACGCCGGACCGGCGAGGAATGACCAGAGGATGCCGTCGTTGCCGTCGGTAGCGCGTATGCAGGCTGGCGGGGCCGAACGCGTTGTCGATCCGCACGTTGAGGGCGTCACCGTCGGCGCTCCACCCGTTGAGCCCGCCACTTTCGTACGACTCGGTGATCAGTGGCTGCGCCAGCGCCTGTCCTTCCCAGCCCCCACCGGCCACCCCAAGCCCAACCAAACCCAAAAACAACCCTACCGTCGCCGTGGGTATTGTGACTCCGCGCTCGTTGAACGACGCATCGCACATATCACACACTTCCTGTCGCGCAAGGTCGGGCTGGAGAGGACAACTTCCGAATCTACCCCACACGCATAGCCTTGGCAACGTCCGCTATGTGTGGAAGCAGCGCAGCGTGCGTCGAACTTCAACGTCACCTGATCCCTCCACCGCATCTTGCCAAAACACCCCCTCACGCCTACCCTAAGGGCGTCCCGGCCAGCTGGTCCGTCTGCTGGCGAGCCGGTCATTCTCCAGCCACAGACGGTCTCGGAACGCCCTCAAGGCCTCCGGGGAAACCCGAAAGGAACGAACGCCTCAATGCCCTCATCCGCCGAGCACAAGACCAAGCTGGTCAAGACCCATCAGATCAACCCCACCGACACCGGCTCCGCACCCGTCCAGATCGCGCTGCTCACCGAGCGCATCAACGACCTCGCTGAGCACCTCAAGCAGCACAAGAAGGACTTCCACTCCCGCCGCGGCCTCGTCCTCATGGCCGCCAAGCGCAACCGCCTGCTGAAGTACCTCGCCGCCTCCGACCGGCCGAAGTACCTCGAGCTGATCGCCAAGCTCGGCCTCCGCAAGTAAATCGAAACCCCCCACGCCCGCGAGTTGACGCTCGCGGGCGTGCTTGTTTAGAAGCGTTTGAAGACATTCCGGGCCCGTTTTTTTACCGTTCGGTCCAACCCGTTCTCCCCGGCACGCTCGCAGCAAACCAGCACTTCCGCGCCACGCATGAGTGTCGCCGACCTGCTGCTTTGCTGCCCAAGGCGGCGGCGGGGCGAGGGGTGGGAAGCGGCGGTGGGGAAAAAGGGGCCCCCGCGGGGCGCAGCACGCCGCCCACACCCGCGGAGCATTCCAGCGGCACATAAAAGGGTTACCCACATGGGTCACGTTGTTGTTTCACGCCAGATCGCCGGGCGCACGCTCACGATCGAGACCGGCAAGGTTGCCAAGCTCTGTAACGGCGCCGTGCTCGCCACCTACGGCGGCACCACCGTCCTCGCCACCGTCACCCGCGGCAAGCCGCGCTTTGAGAACCCCGACTTCCTCGGGCTCACCGTCGACTACCGCGAGAAGCTCACCGCCGCGGGCAAGTTCCCCGGCGGCTTCAAGAAGCGCGAAGGCCCCCCCAGCGAGAAAGAAATCCTCACCATGCGGATGATCGACCGGCCCTGCCGGCCGCTCTTCCCCGACGGCTATTACGACGAGCTGAACCTCCAGGTCTTCGTCATGAGCCACGACGGCGAGAACGACTCCGACGTCCTGGCCGGCACCGCGGCCTCGGCCGCCATGGCGATCAGCGACGTTCCCTTCGAGGGACCCATCGCCACCGTCCGGGTCGCCCGCGTCCACACCGACAACGGCCCCGTCTTCGTCTGCAACCCCACCAACTCGCAGATGGAGTTCTCTGACCTCGATCTGGTGCTCAGCGGCCACAAGGACGGTCTGAACATGATCGAGGTCGGCGCCGCCGAGCTCCCCGAGAAGGTCGTGCTCGACGCCATCGCCTTCGGCCAGGACCACATCAATCAGACGCTCGACCTGATCAACGAGCTCGTCGCCAAGGCGGGCGTGCCCAAGGTCGTCGGCGAGCTCTACCTGCCCCCTGCGGACATCACCGAGCAGGTGCGCTCGATCGCCGAGGCCCGCATGGTCGAGGCCCGCAAGATCAAGGGCAAGCAGGACCGCAACACCGCCGTCGACAAGCTCCGCGACGAGGTGCTGACCAACCATTTCCCCATCAAGACCACCGGCACGTACGAGGAGTACGCCGCCAGCGCCAAGCGAAAGTTCTTCGCCAAGGACGCCTTCAAGCGCCTCGAGGAGCGGATCACCCGCCGCCTCATCGCCGAGAGCGGCATCCGCGCCGACGGCCGCACCGCCACGCAGATCCGCCAGATCACCGGCGAGGTCGGCATCTTCCAGCGCACGCACGGCTCGGCGCTCTTCCAGCGCGGCGAGACGCAGAGCCTCATCTCCGTGGCGCTCGGCACCGGCAAGGACGAGCAGATCGTCGACGGCCTCCTCCCCGAGTACAGCAAGAAGTTCATGCTGCACTACAACTTCCCCCCCTTCAGCACGGGCGAGGTGAAGCGCATCACCGGCCCCGGCCGGCGCGAAATCGGCCACGGCGCCCTCGCCGAGCGCAGCCTCCTGGCGATCCTCCCCAGCGCTGAAGAGTTCCCGTACACCATCCGCGTCGTCAGCGACATCACCGAGAGCAACGGCTCGTCGTCGATGGCCTCCGTCTGCGGCGGCTGCCTCGCCCTCATGGACGCGGGCGTCCCCATCAAGGCCACCTGCGCCGGCATCAGCGTCGGACGCTTCACCGACGACGACGGCAACCGCGAGGTCTTCGTCAGCGACATCATCGGCGAGGAGGACTTCTTCGGCGACATGGACTTCAAGGTCTCCGGCACCCGCGACGGGATCACGGGCATCCAGCTGGACCTCAAGACCCGTGGGCTGTCGGTGGACCAGATCCGACGGACGTTCGAGCAGGCCCGCGAGGG
>DASPMT010000236.1:0-2566 GCA_035626935.1 Phycisphaerales bacterium
GTTGTTGGTGTTTTTGTGAAGCCAGAGCTTGGCGATCTCTGGGGTAACGAGCATCGGACGCGTTACGACGTTCATGACAGCCGTCTGATTCACTTGGTACCTCCATCGAACTTGGTTGACTCGGCTCCGTGGGACGTCCACCCGTCGCGAGTCTCGCGGGCGAACACCTCGCACTTGCTACCAGGGCACAGCGCCTCTACGAGTTCGTAGAACTCCTCGGGCTTGCGCGAATGCTCGCGCAGTGGCGCCTCAAGGAGCGTCGTCTGGTTAGTGAGCGTCACCGTCGGCCTGCCCCTGACGGCCAGGATGCAATGCTCCGTCTTCCCGCGGAGCCAATCGCCGGTGCCCATTCGGTCCTTGGCCCACGTGAGGATCGTCTTGGCCTCGAACCCCCAGGACTTCAGGCACAGGTAGGCGTCCTCCATGAACGCGTTGGTGGTCCAAAGCCAAAGGATGGCGTCGTCGTGCGCGAGCTTTTCGATTGGCATCGCCACGATCTCGCCGGTCGACATGTCGGGATAGGGCAGGCCAGCGCGGTGGGTGGCATCCTCGGCTCGCTTCTCGTAGCGCCACGGCGGGTCGATCACGATCACGCGGAACGGCCCCGCGGGAAGCGGCGCCGGCTCCTTTCGAATCGCGTCTGCGACCGTGAGGTTCTTCGCCGTCCGCACGTTCGATGCGCCCGCCTCAAGCTTGTCGACCACCTGGCGTTGCTCGTCGGCGGGGAGCCGTGCGAGGCGAAGAAGTTCGGTCTTGTTGTCGGCGATCTCGGTCTCGCGGAGGCGCTCCTTGACGTCGGGCGCGAGTCGCTTGGCGATCTGGGTTTCGTGCTGGACGGTGCGAGGAGAGGAGCCGATCGCCTGCGCCGTGGCGTCTGCAAACGAAATCGTTTCGGTTGCAGCCTTGCCGTGGTGCTTCGTCAGCGCGCCCTTCGTGCCAGCCTTCGTCTCCGGGTGCAGCGCCTCATAGATCTCCTGGCGTCTCGCGAGATGCTCGGAGCGTTCCAGAACGGTAAGCTCGTTGCGGACTAGGTTCTCGTCGATCTCCGCCAGCTCGAGTTGGAGGTCGCTCAACTCGACCACGTTGGCCGGGATGTCGCGAAGCCCGATGATGCGGCACGCCTCCAGGCGGTGATTGCCAGCCACTAGCCGGTTGGTCGGCGTAATGGTGATCGGCGTAAGGACCCCGACCTCCCGGATCGACTTGGCCAGTTCCTGGACCTTGCCGAAGTCGAGCTGGCGGCGCCGCTCGGCAACCTCCACGCTCGCCACGGCGACATTCCGAAGCGTCATTCGGCCCCTCTCCCCGCGGCTCATCGCCGCCCCGGTCGTTCGGTTACGACTTGCTTCGCAGAGCCGCCAACAGCACGGCCCCCACGGTCCCGCTCTGGTCCGCCAGCACGCTCTTTGACGCGGCGTCGTAGAGCGAGGCCACCCACCACTTGCTGCTGTTCCAGGCACCCGAGGCGATCGCGGAGTTGATCTCCACGTCACGGGCGGTGATCAGGGTGCCGCCGAAATCACGGACGGTCATTACCGCGCACTCCGAATGGGCGTAACCGCGGCCGCGTGGACGCTCGCCTTGAGCGCCAGCAGCGAGCGGATCGCCTCGTCGATCTCCCGGTCACACTCGGCCACGGCGGCCGGCGTCATGCCCGTGGTGTGCTGGCTCGCGGTGGCGGCCGCCTCGCAGCACTCACGCATCATCGCGGCCGTTGCAGACACCATCTCGCGTGGCTCCACCGCGTGCGCCACGATCGGGATCAGCCGCCGATTCGCCACCTGCGCGAACGGCTCCAGCACCTCGGCTCCAAGACGCGTGATCAGGAGCGGCAGGTCGGCCAGCGGAAGAGACCGCCGCTCCCCCATCGCGAGCATGCGGTGGAAGAGCTGCGGCTTGTGGTCGCACTCGCGCGCGAGGCCGGCGGCAGAGACCGCCTTCGAGGCCATCAACGGACCGATGATCGCCCGTGTCGCATCTCTGCGCACAATCGGATCGGGCGAGCACAGGCGGAGCGGTGTCGTCGGTTCAGGTGACGGCGCGGTCGCAGAAACATTCTTCCCGGACTGGGTCGTCATCGTTACGCTCCTTGGTTGGGGGTCAATGAGGGGTGACGTGAAATGGCGGGTGCGACATCGCGTGCACGCGACCCCGCTCGACCGATTGGAGCGACCACATCGGCACAGCGGCCCGCCGCCGCTGCTCTTGATGCTCTGGTGCGGCCCAGCCCCACAACCGAGGTCGCGTCCAAGGGTGACGCCGCTGCGCTACGGCGTCTCTCCAGCGGGAGGCGAAGCCCGCTCGCGCTCATCCACAGGGGGGGCTGTGGGGCGCTGCTCAGACGTGACCCCGGTTCTGGGGCGGGGTAGGCCGATCTTTCGGCCGGTGACCCCACCCGGGGGGCGGGGTACGATGGGAGTGGGAGGGGGCTATGTTCTGTACGCACTGCCACGGCACAGCGACGCCGAGACGAACGGGGGGCGTGAGCGTCCTTGGCGGCATCGGCTTCGTGCTGACGCTCGTCCTGGGCTTCGCCTTCTGGCCACTGTGGTTGCTGACGCTGATC
>DASPMT010000237.1:0-3997 GCA_035626935.1 Phycisphaerales bacterium
GCGATCTCCATGCAGCAGGGGCGGGCGGTCAAGTTCGACCCCGGCACCAACACCTACCGCATCGTGCAGGTGATCGGCGCCACCACCGACGACTCCAACACCCTTTACGACCCGTCCCGCCCCAGCGGCCGCTTCGTCACAGACCTCAACACCGGTGACTTCGGCGGCGCCACCATCGCCTCGACCACCCTCTCCAACAACATGGTGATCTTCGACGACATGGGCACGCCGGTGACCACCGCCGGAGGCAACACGCCCAGCACCGGCGGCAAGATCGTCATCCTGTCCGTCGACAGCAGGCACGAACTGCTGATCGAGGCGTATACAGGGCGCACCACCATCCGCAAAGTCTCGGGGAACTGACGCGTGAAAAAGCTCCAGCTCAAGCCGGGGATCAGCCTCTTCGCCTGCGCCGCGTGCGCCCTAGGCCTGTTGCTGTGGGCGCGCCTGCTGCTGGTGAGCCATCCGCCCCGCGTCGCGACGGCCGACCCGGTGCCGCAGGCGCCGCAGACGCCGCGTCCAAAGGCCCCCGTCGACCCGGCCCCGGCCCCGGACAAGCACGCGGAGGCCGACGCCGCCGAGCCCGCCGAACAGGCCCCCTGACCAGGGCCGCTCGGTCCGATCGCGGTTCCGCTTGAGCCGCATCTGCAAATCGACGTGTTCATCGAACGCCGGCCTTCCGGTGTTTTGATTGCCTCACGCCCCCCTTCACGGGGTGCCCCCGATGGCGGCGGACGTGAAAAGTGAGCGGAGATTTCCTCGCCCGCGCAAAGTCGCCAGTCGGAACAGACGACAAAACCATCCGTGCGCGGGCCACGCGAGGTCCGCCTTCCCACATCGCAAGAACCAACCACGTCCCTTTCCTTTCGGAGTAGAGCCATGCGTCAGAATCCGCCCCTCGCGCCGGTGTGCTCGGGTCCTCTCGCCCTCATCCTGGCCGTCGCGGCCGGCGGGCTCACCTCCGTCGCCGGCGCTGAGCCGGGCGTCGGCACCATGATGGCCCGCGCCGCCGAGGCGAAGGCCAGCGGCGGCGCCCGCGTCGCCGACGCCAAGAGCCAGCCGAAGGACCAGCCCAAGGTCAAGGTGACGGAGCACAACACCGTCGACCTTCACGTCAAGGACGAGGACCTTGTGAGCGTGCTCGAGATGCTCTCGATCTCCGCCCAGAAGAACATCATCGTCTCCAAGAACGTCACCGGCAAG
This sequence comes from Phycisphaerales bacterium, assembly GCA_035626935.1. GTDB lineage: Bacteria > Planctomycetota > Phycisphaerae > Phycisphaerales > UBA1924 > JAJTGZ01. The sequence goes on from DASPMT010000237.1 coordinate 1,204, forward strand.
GTCACCATGAACCTCTGGGGCGTCACCTTCTACGAGGCCCTCGACGCGCTCCTGCACGCCAACGGCTTCGCCTATGTCGAGAAGGGCAGCTTCATCTACGTCTACACGCTCGACGAGCTCGAGAAGATCGAGAAGACGTTCAAGAAGCGCGTCGCCAAGGTCGTCAACCTGAACTTCCTCAACGCCCCCGACGCCGCGGAGTTCGTCAAGGGCATGCTCTCCAAGGAGGGCGAGATCAAGGCGACCCCGAAGTCCGAGGACTTCGGCATCCCCGCCAACGCCCCTGTCGGCGCCGACAAGTGGGCCCTGGGCGCCTCGCTGGTCATCACCGATTACGAGGAGAACCTCAAGGCCATCGAGACCCTCCTGATCGAGCTCGACACCAAGCCGGCCCAGGTCCTCATCGAGAGCACGGTCCTCCAGACCAAGCTCACCGAGGAGAACGCCTTCGGCATCGACTTCTCCATCATCGGCTCGGTCGAGTTCTCCGACTTCGTCACCGCCGCCGCCGGCCCTCGCGGCGTCGCCAACTCGCTGATCAACGGCGGAACGGGCGCCGTCGGCGTCACCCCCGTTGACAACACCGGCCGCGCGTTGCAGAGCACCGTCGGCGGCACGACCGGCTCGGGCGGCTTCAAGGCCGCGCTGATCAGCGACAACGTCGGCTTCTTCCTCCGCATGCTCGACGAGGTCTCCGACACCACCGTGCTGGCCAACCCCAAGCTGCTGACGCTCAACCGCCAGCCCAGCCGCGTGCTGGTTGGCCGCCGCGTCGCCTACCTCAGCACCACCGCCACCGACACCAGCACGACCCAGACCGTGCAGTACCTCGACACCGGCGTGCAGCTCTTCGTGCGCCCCTTCGTCAGCAAGACCGGCGACATCCGCATGGAGATCAAGCCGCAGGTCAGCACCGCCGACACCAAGGAAATCAAGGCCGCGGGCGGCGGCACCGTCACGGTGCCCGACGAGGTCACGCAGGAAGTCGTCACCAACATCATGGTGCCCGACGGCATGACGGTCGTCATCGGTGGTCTGTTCACCGAGACCACCGTCGCCGGCCGGTCGCAGGTGCCGGGTCTGGGCGACCTGCCCATCATCGGCGCCGCTTTCCGCGGCAACTCCGACAAGACCACCCGCGACGAGATCATCTTCCTCGTCACGCCGACCATCGTCGCCGACAAGCAGCTCGTCGCCCAGGGCGAGCAGGCCAAGGGCGTCGAGGACCGCCTCCGTGGCGGCGTCAAGACCTCGCTTATCCCCTGGAGCCGCGAGCGTCGCACCAGCGAGTTCAACCTGCGGGCCGAGCAGAAGGCTCGCGAGGGCGACTTTGGCATGGCGCTGTGGCTGATCAACCAGTCGCTGTCGCTCAACCCTGCCAACGAGGACGCCCTGCGCCTCCGCGAGCGGATTCTGCAGCAGCGTGAGGTCTGGCCGACCAACAGCCGCCTGCAGGGCATCTTCGGCACCGAGCGTCGCGAGGAGATGCTGAAGATCACCCCGCCCGTTCCGGCGCCCGAGTACAAGTCGCCGCTGTTCCAGGGCGGCGTCCCCATGCAGCGGATCGAACGTCCCAACGAGCAGGCAGGCGCCCAGCCCGCCGGTCTCGGCGGCGACCCCCTCGAGCAGTACATGGAGCCGATGATCCAGCCCGCCCCCGAGGCCCCCGTCACGCCGGGCGAGCTGACCAACGGCGAGCCGATGGAGCCGATCTCCAGCAACACCCCCTTCGACGTCAACGCCCTCTTCACGCTCGAGCCCTCGCTCTTCCCGGCGTTCTCACCGGCCCCCGAAGCGACGCTGCAGGCGTCGGCCTTCGCCGAGCCGATCGTGATCCCGAACCTGGAGATCAAGATCGCCCCGGCCCCCGCGTCACCCGCCCAGGTTGCCGCCGGCCCCGCCGACGTCAAGGCCGAGCCGGCCAAGGACGCCAAGGCCCCGGCGACGATCGAGACGGCGAAGGCGACCGACTCGAAGCCGGCCCCGGCCGCGGGCGAGACGAAGGCCGCCGAACCGCAGCAGGCGACCGTCCCCACCGAGACGCCCAAGCCCTGAGCGTCAACCTCTGAAACGCCGCTGAAGGGGCGGCGCGGAGCGCCGCCCCTCTCAGCCTTCCGATCTCACCTGTCCCCTCTCACATCCTCTCATACCGGAGTCTCAGCATGAACGCACGCATCGCAGCGGTTCTCGGTCTCGCCGCCATCCTCGCCGTCAGCGGAGGCTGCAACAACGGCGGGCAGCACAGCAAGCACACCAGCGAGGGCATCAAGCTCGCTCAGAAGAAGATCAACGCGCTCAAGAGCAGCGTCGAGTGGGAGACGGCCGAGCGCCAGTTCCTCGCCGGCGACCTCGACAAGTCGCTCCGCACGCTCGAGCGCTCGATCAACATCACGCCCGACGTTCCCAAGTGCTACGTGCTCAAGGGACGCATCCTGATCGAGAAGGGCGCCTACGAGGCGGCCGAGCAGTGCCTGCTCACCGCCGAGAGCCTCGACGACAGCAACGTCGACGCCCAGTACTACCTCGGCGTGATCGGCGAGCGTCAGAGCCAGTTCGCCAAGGCCCTGTCGCGCTACAACACCGCGATGGAGCTCGACCCCACCAGCCCCCAGTACGTGATCGCCGCCAGCGAGATGTACATACAGCTCGGCCAGGTTGAGAAGGGAGAGGAACTCCTCCGTGAGAAGGCCACTGACTTCTCCTCCAACGCCGGCATCCGTCACGCCCTCGGCCAGCTCGAGATGCTCCGCTCACAGTTCGACAAGGCGAGCGAGTACTTCAACGAGGCCCGCCT
>DASPMT010000238.1:0-7500 GCA_035626935.1 Phycisphaerales bacterium
CCGCTTTTATAAACGTTGGCTCCCACAGCGCGGTTTGGTGCGTTCCGAGGGCGTGCAGCCCCATAAGTGGGCCCGGCTGTTAACCGGTGCGGGCTGCGCCACCTACCCGAGGGGATTGCCGGCACCACGCTGAAGTCAACCCGCAAAACGGCTGATACACCGGGACGTCGCCGCCGCGCAACGTGTCTCGCGCTGGGCCGCCCCGTAAACACCATGGATCAGCAGGAGTCAAGGATGAACACCGTGAAGAGCAACCGCCGCGCGTTTACCCTCGTCGAACTCATCGCCGTCATCGTCGTGCTGGCCATCCTGGCCGGCGTCGCGATCCCCAAGTACTTTGACTACACGGACCGCGCCCGCACCTCCAGCGTCCTGGGCACCGTCGGCAATGTCCGGTCGGCCCTCGCCTCGTACATGAGCAACCAGTCGGTCAGCGGCACCCCCGCCTACCCGACGGCGGCGCAGCTCGGCACGGTCGGCACCGTCATGCAGGACGCGCTCCCCCGCAACCCGTACAACAACTCTAACGCCGTTCGCAGCACGTCGACGGCCTCCGACGCCACCAGCCGCACCGTCTCGGGCACCGAGGGCTGGGTCTACTACGTCGACAACGCCTCCAACCCCCCTCAGTGCACCTTCTGGTGCAACTCGTCCACCACGACGACCCAGAGCAACGGTTCGGGCGGCTTCTTGACCGCCAACAACCTCTAAGCCCCCTTTTCCTGCACAACCTCAAGACGCGGCCAACGGGGAGACCCGAGCCGCGTTTTTTTCCATGACCACCCACACGCCGAACGCCGCCGTCCGCACGCCGCGACCCGCGCACAGGGCCTTCACGCTCGTCGAACTGGTTGCCGTGATCGTCATTCTCGCCGTGATGGCGGGTGTCGCGTCGATGCAGGCGTCGTCGATGTCGGCCGCCTCGAGACTCCAATGGGCCTCGCGCCAAGTCGCCCGCGACCTCTCCTTCGCCCGCGAACGCGCAATGACGACCGGAACCACGCACTGGTGCCGCTTCGACACCGCCGGCCAGTACTACACCGTCCTTGCGGAGGACCCCTCTGCCCCTGGCTACGCGGGCGCCACCGCCCTCATCGACCCGGCCAGCCAGGCACCGTTTGTCACCAGTCTTAACCGCAACGAGTGGAACGGCATCACCCTCGCCACCGGCGGCACGTTCTCCGGAGTCAACTACACAGTCGGATTCAACAAGCTCGGCCGACCGCTCATCACCGCCGGCACGGCCCTCACGACTACCACGGGCCCGACTCTCCAGGTCTCCAGCGGCGGCGGCGCAGGCACTGCCTCGACGGTGACCGTCGCAACAGGCACCGGCCGCATCGTTTACTGACGCTTCTGTCGAGCTTGGCGCGTGCTCAGGGCGAACGGGGGGCGCTCAGCGCGACAACGTCCCCGGCCGGTTACAACCCAAGCCGCTGCCCCTTCCACCCGATAAACCCGGTTCGGGCCCTCTGCGCGCCCGCCGGGAGTTACGCCGTGCTCGCACGCTCACACACGATCATCGAAATCACGCCCACGCGCCTCGAACTCGCCGTCGTCAGCGGCACGAGCATCCAGCAGCGCCGCACCGAGCGTTTCAACCCGCCTCCGCCCGGCACCGACTGGGCCGAAACGCTCCGTGCCCGGCACACCACACTCGCCGGCTGGGTCCGTGAGTTGAATCTCCAAGGCAGCGCCACCACCGTCCTGTTCTCCAGTTCCACCGCCGTCGCGGCTCTCCCCGCGTGCCCGGCCGCGCTCGGCGCGCCCGCTGCGCAGCGTGCCGCCGTCCTCGCCCTGGCCGAGTCCGCCGGCTATCCCATCGGCGACAACCCGACTTCTGCCTCCATCCTCTTCACCGATGCCCGCGCCGTCGAGAAACCAGGTCAGGGCGGGGCCGGCACATCCCAGAGGATGACCCACACGCTCGCCGTCGTCGAGACGGAGGCCAACTGCACGCTGCTCTCCCAGTGGGTCGCTTCCTGCGGCCTGTCACCTACCCGGATGATCCCCGCGACCGTCCCCGCAATCGCCCGCCTCGTCGCCGGCTGCTCCAAGCGTGCCGCCCCCAAGGACGACGACTCGACGCTCCACGCGACACTCTGGTTCGGCGAGCACGAGTCCTTCTTTATCGTCGGCGACGCCGCCGGCATCGTCCTCTTCCGCGCCCTTTCCGTCGGCGTCGAGAACCTCGTCGAGGGTCTCTTGCGCCCGATCACCCCACGCAACGCCGACGGCGCTACCGGCGACCCCGTCACGATCGACCGCGCCGCCGCGCGCTCCCTCCTCGAGCGGACCGGCATCCCCCAGCCGACGGACATCGTCGACGAGCGCAGCGGTTTCACCGGCGCGAGCGTGCTGCCGCTGATGAACCCCGTCCTCCAGCGCTTCAGCGTCGAGGTCAAGCAGTCCCTCCGATTCGGCCTCACCGACAAGCAGCGCGCCGGGGTCACGCTGGCAGTCGACGGCCCGGGCGCCGCTCTCCCGCGGATCGACGCGGCCCTCGCCCAGCTCTGCTCCGTCACCGTAACACCTCCCCCCTCCCAGCCGCCGGTCAACGACCGCTGCTCCGCCACCACCGGCAATATCCACGCCGTCATCCATGCACCGGCCCAGCAGGTCACGCTCCTGCCGGTCTCGATGCAACAGGCCCGGCTCAAGGTCCGCGCCCGCCGCTCACTCTGGACCGGGGTCGCGTTGTCGGCCGCCGCCATCGCTCTTTACGGGGGCTGGCTCCGCGTGGACCTGGGCGCCGCACGCTCACAGGCCGACTCGCTCCGCGCAAGCGCCGAGCAAGCCGCCGCCAGCGAGCGAGCTCAGCACGCCGCCTCAGCCTCCGCCGCGGCCGCAATCGCCGCGAACAACTACGTCGCCCGTGCCGTCGGCGCATCGCCGGACGTCGCGCTCATTCTTGCTCTGATCGGCGACACAACAGACAAACGCACCAGCCTTGAATCGATCGATATCCGTGAGAGCGAAGCGGGTTGGGTCTGCCGGCTCAGCGGCGTGATGCAGGCCGGCGACGACAAGGCGTTCGCCGACGCGGTTCGCGCTTACACGGACAACCTCGCTAAGTCGCCCCTTGTCTCCGCCGTCAGGCTCGGCGCCGCGGCCCGCACCAAGGTCAACGACGCAGACGCCCACCGCTTCGACCTCACCCTCGAGCTCGTCGACATCCCCTACCCCACGCTCGCCCCGGCGGCGCTCACCACCGTTCAGCCCGCTCGCCAAGGAGGCGTCCAGTGAACAAGGCCGTGCTCACCCAGGTCATTCGATCGTTCCTGCCCGAGCTTGCCATCGGCAGCGCATGCTGCGCAGCAGGCTACTTCTTCTTCGTCGACCCCCTGGTGAGCAAGCTCGCCTTAGCACGCGCCGAGGTCGATACCCTGACGCTCGCCGTAGCCAAAGGCGCCGGCCGGCCCTCGGCCACCGACGACGGCGCCAAGACAAAGCTCGCCAAGGATGCCCTTGACGCAATCGCCACCCGCTCGGCGCTCGCCGCCGATCAGGCCCGCCTGCTGCAGGTCGTCTCCACCCTCGCCGACACCTGCCAGGTCCGTATCGAGCAGTTCAACCCGGCTGCACCCCGAGGCCCGCGCGCTGCCGCGGGACAGAGTCCGGCGAAGCCCGACCCGAAGATCGAGCAGCGCACCGCGCTGTCGATCTCCCTCACCGGCACCTTTGCCGATACAGCGCGGTTTATCCGCGCCATCCAGCAGGATGTCGGATTCACCACCGTCCGCAGCCTGCGGATTTCACCCACCAGCAGCACCACGCCCGACGTCGTTTCCGTGACCATCGACACCGAGCACGTGGCGGTCAACACCAAGGCGCTCGCCGCCGCTCAGACCCTCCCCGCTGGCCCGGCACAACCGGGCCAGCAGGCCACCGCACCCACCGCGGAGCAGAACCGATGAACCTCCCTTCGATCAAGCCTCAAAGCCTCATCGCGGCCGCCGCTCTCCTGGCTCCGATGGCCCTGGTGCAGACCGTCCGGATGGCGTTCGGCAGCGGCCCCAGCCAGGCGAACGCCAGTGTCAACCCGGTCCAATCGACGGTCACGCCGCCACCGGCGGAGAGCGCTCGGGCTCCAATCGTCACGCCGAAGCAGCGGGCGGCCATCGAGCACCTCGCCTCGCGCCGAGACCAGATCACCATCTACACCTCGCCTTTCAACCACCTGGTGGCCCAGGGGGCCGCGCTCACCCAGCCCACACCCAGCATCGAGCCCACCCCCGGGAGCACCGAGCCCATCGCTGCCGCGATCCCGCCGGAGGTCCGCGCCCTGTCGCTCGGCGCCCTGATGGCCAACGACCACGGCCCCTTCGCCGTGATCAGCGGCAAGGTACGCACAATCGGCGACGTCGTTGTTCCGGGCTGGACCCTAACCGGCATCGACCCGGAGGCACGCCGCGTCACCGTAACCAGTGATGCCGGCACTGCGGTCATCCTCACCCAGCATCGCTGAACGTACGCAATCAGCCTATTCGCGGTAACGCAGCCGAATAAGCCGATCGGAGCACTCGGTCCGCGCGATCAGAGCCGGCTCTTCCCCGGGGCGGCCAACCTCCGGGAAACGAAGCACGCAACAATCAAGAGTTCAATCAGCGCCGCTCAGAACCGGCGCAGCCGGCAGGGATGGGGTTCTCGATCCAAATCCGGACGACCCCGACCGCGCACGACGAGGGCAGCAAAGACCAATGGTCACGCCCCGCGGCGGTTGTGGGCCCGCTTCGACCAACTGCTCGGCCGCAGCCTGAGCGCCCACGTCCTCACGCCCGCCTGACCATCAGCACAGTCGCGTCGTCCCCCGGCGTGATCGACCCCGGACGACCGTCGAGGAACCGCTCGATCTGCACCGCCGCGCGCTTCACGTCGCCGTCTGCGCTGTCGATCGTCTCGGCAAGGTACTCCTCCACCTGGCTCTCGCCGACGATCTCGGCGAAACCGTCGGTGAACAACGCCAGTGTCTCCCCACTCTCCAGCGTTCCGGCGTGTTGATCGAACGTGCTCTCTCCGAACACGCCGAGCACCGGCCCGGTGCTCTCGTAATGACGCACCTTCTTGCCGCGTGTGCCGAACACCATCGCGGCAGGATGACCCGCGCTGCTGATCGACAGCTCGCCGGTCTTCAGGTTCACCCGCCCGCACACCGCCGAGGCGAACCGTGTCTGGTCGCTCTCCTCGTTGAGGAGCAGGCCGTTGATCTTCTCCAAGGCCGCCGCGGGCTCCAGCAGCTTGTACCTCGCCGCCGACGTCGGGGTCGCCGCTCCGACCTCCTTCATGGTCAAGCCGTTGGCGATGATCATGCCGTACATCGCCGCGCTGATCCCGTGCCCCATCGCGTCCGCCACCAGGAACCCCGCGTGATGCTCGTCCAGCCGCACCAGCCGGTAGACGTCCCCCGACACGTACCACGCCGGCCGGTAGACCACAGAGGCCGAGAGCCCCGGCGCGTTGAAGTCGTCGGTCCGCATCAGCTCCCGCTGCAGCTTGCTCGCCAGCAGCAGCTCGTTGTCCACTTTGCTGACCCACGAGTGCACCTGCTTCTGCGACGCGCGGCGCGAACGGAGCTCGACCTCCATTTCCCGGAGCGCCTGCTGCCGTTGCGAAACCCCCGCCAGCATGGCCGCCAGCACGGCGTCGCCCCTGCCCTGGAAGTGCACCATGCACCCCATCGCCTGCAGCGGCCCGCTCAGGTGCGCCAGCGACGCCGGCAGGTGCACCACCGCCGGCACCGCGTGCTCGTTCAGCAGGGCGCACACCGAGCGCAGCTCGGCCGGCGAGTCGTGGTCGCCCGTGCACACCAGCACCCCGTCGCACGCCCGCAGCGCGTCCAGCACGTCCTTTCGTCCAAGCGCGTCGGCCAGCCCGTACGCCGTCAACCGCGGACGGGTCGCCTCGGGCCAGTGCCCCTCGATCAACGCCGTCGAGTCACCCAGGGCCTGCTCACGCTTACCGCCTGTCAGCACCGCCAGCGTCCGCTCCGCCGCCGCCGCCGTGTGGTCAGCGGACAGAAGGTTCATCGATGCGATCAGCGACATGCAGGGACCTCCGGGGCGGTGAGAAGGAAAGCCCTCAGATCGGCCTCTTTGTGCAGCGCCGCGACCCGCGCCGCGCCCGGCGTAGCGCGGACGCCCCACGCCGCCCGCGCCCCACGAACGATCGGCACAACTCCCCGCATCGGCCGCCGGCGAACCGGTTATGCGTCACGTCCGAGAAGCCGCCGGCGCTTGGCCAGCAGCTCCTGCACCGCGATCACCACCGTCGCGTGGCTCCATGTAAGCGGGCTGACGCTCAGCATCGCCCCCGTCAGCGGGTGCACCTGCTCGGCCAACACCCCGCTGTCGGCCGCCCGCTGCGCGGCCCACAGCAGCAGCTCCAACGCCGGTTCGAGCTCCTCAACCGTACTGGCCCGCGCCGTCGCCCACTGCGCGTGCCACAGCGTGCAGATCACCCACGGGTTACCCGGGACATCCGGGTTGCCGCTCACCACGCGGTGGTAGTAATCGTTCTGGTACCGCGCGCACCCGCCGATGGGCGTCTTGCACCACAGCAGCTCGCGCAGCTTGGCCATCTCTCCCTCCGCATGCGCGTCGGCGCACCCGAGCGCCCCCAGCCACCAGACCGCGAAGTTCGCGCTGTCGGCTGTCATGTCCAGCGCGTAGCCGCCGCTGCCGTCGGGGGTCGCCATCCGGGCGAAACGACCTTCCGCCGGGTTCCAAAGGTGCTTCATCATCGCCGCGGCCATCTCGCCGGCCCCTTTGTCGAACCACGCCGCCCGGCCCGCGTCGCCGAAGTCGGCCGCAAAGTCCCGCGCCGCCCGCAACGCCGCGATCGTCGCGGCAACGGTGAACGTGTGCACACCGCGTCGCTCCTCCCAGAGGTCCCAGCTCGGCTGCGGCAGGCCGTTGGCGTCGCGGTGGTCCACCATCCACTTCGCCGGCGCGATCACCAGCGAGTTGTACAGCGGCTTGACAAACTCCACGTCGTGGTACCGCAGGAAGTGCTGGCGCAGCGACCACAGCACCAGCGCCGTCTCATCCTGCTGCACCGGCAGCGCGGGCTTGCCGTCGATGATCCACGGGTGCCAGCTGCTGGCCAGCTTCCCCTCCGGCGTGTACTTGTGCAGGAAGTAGCCGTTCTTGTTGATGCACCGCCCGCAGTAGCGGAAGAACTCCCGGCTCAGCTCGCTCTGGTTCGCAAGGATCAGCGCGTAGGCCACCAGCGCTCCGTCCCGCGGCCAGCAGTACGAATAGGTGTCTCCGGCGAAGTGCGTGATGTCCGAGTCGTTCGCAGCGATGATCGCCCCGCGGTTGTCGATCTGCGTCCGCAGCACCAGCAGCGAGCGGATGTACAGGTCTCGCACCGGCCGCGGCAGCGGGTCCAGCTCCGACCCGTCCTTCACCGCCCACAGCTTCCAGTACGCGTCCGTGCGCGCGATGAACTTGTCGGGTGTCCGCTCCCAGATCATCTTGTTGGTGCGCGCCGCCGAGTCGT
>DASPMT010000239.1:0-2761 GCA_035626935.1 Phycisphaerales bacterium
CGTGCGCGGCGTGCCGACCCGTCGAAGGCCGGCGCGCGTCATCGTTTCTCGCGGCGCAGGTCTTTCTACCGACCGCCGCCTCATCCTCACCGCCCGTGAGGAGCGGACGATCGTTTTGTGCGACGCAGACCCGCGCGCCGAAGGGACGCTCGAACTGGAGCGGGCAGGCGTTGTGCTGGCGCGGGAGCCGGCGAGCGGAGACGCAGGGTGGCTGCGGCGCGGGCTGATCCGCCTGAGGGCCGATCACGGCGTCAACACGTTGATGGTCGAGGGCGGTGGAAAGCTGCTGGCCTCGCTGATGGCCGAAGCGCTCGTCAACGAGGTGCACGTGCACGCCGCAACGACCGCGGCGGGCGGCGACGGGGTTGTTGCGCCCCCGATGGACGACGAGTCGGTATGGCGCGTGGTGTCGATGAGGCGTGTGAGCGACGACGTGCAAACGGTCTACCGCCGGCGCTAGCGGCGCGACCAGAAGGCGAGTGTCGACTGCACGGTCGCGGGACGCATCAGGGGCTGCGCGTCGGGATGATCTACACAGGGCACCAGCACGCGTGTGCCCGGCGCGGTGTGCTTCTGCTTCACCATCGCGAACGCCACGGGCACACCTCCCAGCATCGGGGAGCTCGTGCCGCTGGCGACGGTTCCGACGGCTTCGGCGGCCTTTCCATCGGCAGGAAGCGGGTCCAGGAACACCGGAGCGCCGGCCGCGGGCAGCGGTGAAACCGACGCGGGACTTGTGTCCGCTCCCTCCGAACGCTCGAACTTCAAACCGACGACGCCCTGCTTCGGCCGGCCAAGCGCGTTCATGCGGGCGACGATCTCCTGCCCCAGGTAGCACCCCTTCTTGAAGCTGACGCGGTCGTGCAGCACACCGGTCTCAGCCGGGAGCGCATCGGGGCCGAAGTCGAGCATGTAGAGCGGTGTGCCGGCCTCGACACGCGCGACGTTGTACGCGTGCCAGCCGATCGGACGCAGACGCGGCCTGGGGTTGACCCCGGTGTGCCCTTGTGCGTTCTGGTGAGCCGCCTGAAGCAGCGTCTGGAAGACGGGCACCACGGCTTCGGCGGCGAGCGTCAATTCGAGCCCGATGTCACCGGTGGAGTCCCAACGGTCGGCGATGACGCGATGACCCTCGACGTCGACGACGCTGACACCGCCCGGCTCGATGCCCGCGACCGGCGAGCCCGCGACGTGCGATGAGAAAGACGAGAGTATCGCCGGCGCCCCCGGGCCGTGCAACGCGAGCCGGTGCAGCGACTGCGAAGCATCGGCCACGGCGACGTCGTCGGCGATGATGTAGGCGTCGAGCGTTCTGCGGGCCCGGTCGGCGGCGAACAGGTCGACGTCGGCGATGACGCGGTCATCGAGCACGATCAGGCGCAGGTCGGCGTCGATCCGCCCTTTTCGGTTGAGCCAGAATGCTCGGTGGGCCGTGAACGGCGCGGCGCCCTTGAGTTCCTGCGTCACCATGCGGTTGAGGAACGCCATGCGGTCACCGCCGGTGAACACGAGCGTCCCCCGGTGTGGCTGGTCGAGCAGGGCGCAGGTCTTGCGGAGAGCGGCATACTCGATGTCGACGAAGTCAAAGAGGGCCGCGACGTCGACCTGGGGGAGGTGGTCCGCGCCGCCCGGGGGCGGTCCGTACCGCTCCCACCTGGCCTCGGCGTGGTCGAACAGCGGATGGAGTGGGGTGGGCGCCGTCATGTGCGCACCCACCGGCGGACGCGGCAGCGCGGCGCATCAGGTGGGTGCGGTGTATCGTTGCCCCACGTTTCGGTAAGTCCACCCTCCACGGAGCGAGCGATGAACGTAGACCTTCTCAAGCGGTTGTGCGAGACGCCGGGCGTGCCGGGGCGCGAGGAGCGCGTGCGGGCGCTGATCGAAGAGGAGGTCGAGGGTCTGTTCGACGAGGTGCGCACCGACGCGATGGGTTCGCTGATCTGCCGGCGGGGCCCGCGGGCCGCCAAGGGGAAAAAGGTCGGCAAGGGCAACGGCGCGGGCGCCACGAAGGTCCTGATGCTGTGCCACATGGATCAGATCGGCTTCTACGTGCGGCACATCGACGACAAGGGTTTCATCCGCGTGACAAACGCCGGCGGCTTCGACACCCGCAACCTCTTCTCCCGCCGCGTCAGGGTGGTCACGGGCAACGGCGACCTCAGCGCGGTGATGAACCCCGGGGGCCGTCCGGTGCACATCGCCAGCGACGCCGACAAGAACAAGATCCCCGAGGTCAAGGAGCTGCTCGTCGACACCGGTCTTCCCGTAGACGAGGTGAAGAAGCGAGTGAAGATCGGCGACTACGTCGTCTACAACGACCCGTTCCTGGACATGGGCGGAAAGCTCGTCAGCCAGTCGATGGACAACCGCGTCGCGTGCTGGCTCGGCATCGAGAGCGTCCGGCGCATCGACGAAGAGGGGCGCGGGCACTCCTGCGAGCTGTACGTCGCCTTTACGACCCAGGAGGAGGTCGGCTTGCGCGGCGCGAAGACCGCGGCGCACGCCATCGGCTGCGACATCGGCATCGGGCTCGACGTGACGCTCGCCTGCGACACCCCCGGTGTGCCCACCGACGAAGCGGTGACCGACCACGGCAAGGGGTTCGGCCTGCACGTCATGGACGGCTCGTTCATCAGCGACTACAAGCTGATCGACGACGTCGAGGCGTGCGCCAGGAAGAACAAGATCCCTTATCAGCGCACGATCCTGATGCGCGGCGGCCAGGACGGCGCCGCCGCCCAGCAGAGCGGTGTGGGCGCAC
>DASPMT010000240.1:0-2496 GCA_035626935.1 Phycisphaerales bacterium
ATCTTTACCACGACCAACGGCACCGCGGCGCTGCTCCACGCCAGCCACGCCGGCGCCGCGGAGATCCTCGTGGGTTCGCTCGTGAACCTGACCGCGCTGTGTGACAGAGTGGCCCGCGAGCCGCGTCCTGTTCACATCCTCTGCGCCGCGACGCGCGACCGCGTCACCCTTGACGACTGCCTCGCCGCGGGCGCCATGATCGACCGCCTCACCGCGGCGGGCCGTCAACTCACGTCCGGGGACGGCGGTGACCCGGCCCGGCTCTGCCTGGCGGCATGGCACCTCGCCGAGTCGGACGTCCAGACGGCCATGCTCGCTTCGCGCGGCGGCCGCAACCTCGCTTCCATCGGCCTGACGCACGACGTGATCGACTGCTGCGCGATCGACGCCCACCCCGTCGTCCCACTCTTCGACCCTGCCTCAGGTGTCATCCGCGCGTATTAACGCCGGAAACACAACCGCCCGGGCGAAGGCCCGGGCGGCAGTTGAAGCGGAGAGGGGGAGATTCGAACTCCCGTAAGACCGAAGCCTTAACTAGTTTTCGAGACTAGCCCATTCAACCGCTCTGGCACCTCTCCGGGGGTGAACTGCGAACGGTCACGGAAGGCTATTCGGCAAGTGGGGGGCCCGTCTACACGCCCTCCCGAGCAATTTCCTCGCGGGATGGACAGGTTCTCACGTACCCGACCGGGGGCTTCACACCCGGCACCTTCTTGAATGTCCTCTCCGCCCTTTGACGCATACGGGCTGACAGGCGCGTCATCGCAGCGCCGCTCGCAACCGGGGTTCAGCCAATGTCCACCGCCACCTGCCGCTTCCCGCTCCTGCTCGCCGTTGCCGCGGGGCTCGCCGCGCCCGCCGCGGCGCTCGCCCAGGCCAACTGGCTCGAGTCGTTCGAAGGTCTTTCGACCTCCGGCACGGCCCAGGGGCCCAACCAGCTCACCAGCCGCGGCTGGATCTTCCGCAACCAGAGCAGCCCCCCCGGCGCCTACGGCTACTACGACGTCGACAACGGCGACAACCCGATCCTGCCCACCGCCCACGCCGGAGCCGAGTACCTGGGCGTCAATGACTTTGCTTCTGGCCAGGTCTCCAGTCCGCTCAATGCCTGGGCCATCCTCCCCTCGATCCCCAACCTGCGAGCCGGCGACGTCATGACCTTCTGGGTCGCGTCGTGGCTCGACACCTCCCGCCTGGAGGTCCGCTACTCCTCTGGCGGCACGAGCACCGGCTCGGGCAGCGCCGGAATCGGTGACTTCACGACACTGCTGGGCACCGTGGACGACAACGCCAACGGCTGGACCCGCTACCAGTTCACTATCCCCGGCAACGGCCGCATCGCGCTCCGATACACCGGCACGCGCGGCGGGTTCGGCACCTTCCAGGACTTCCTCGGCATCGACACCCTGTCGGTCGGGCCCGAGCCTGCTCCCCCGTGCAACATGCCACCCATCCCCGTCGCGGGCCAGACGGTCTCCTGGACAGCCGCGGGTGCGGGCGCGCAGGGGTACCGCCTCTGCCAGAGCATCACCATCCCCGCCGGGGCAACGGTGAACGTCGAGCCCGGCGTCCGCGTCACCGCCGACCCTGACCGCGTGATCACCCTCCGCGGCACGCTCCGCACCAACGGCACCGCGGCCGCGCCCGTTACGCTCGTCGCCAACAACTACCCGCCGATGGTCACGGTTGACGGCGGCACGCTCGAGACTCACCACAGCGACATCCGCGCCAACATCAAGCCCTCGGCCGGCGGCCAGATGTTCTTCACCGATACGGCCTTCACCGGCGCCAACGCGGCGATCTTCACCACCTTCTTCGTCGGCGATCGCGGCTTCGCCCGCTTCGAGCGGATTACCTTCAGCGAAGGCGCACTCCTCGCGCTGTCCGACTACACCGCCGTCCTGAAGGATGTCACGTTCAACGACTCCACCGGCACGCTGCTCCGGTGCTATCCGTTCATCCAGAACCTCGTCAGCGACGGCCAGGGCTTCAGCACCGAAGGGCTTGCGCAGGGCCTCCTGCTCGACACGATGTCGATCCGAAATGCGCAGGGCGAGGTCGGTGTCGCGCTCGGCCAGGGGTACGGCCTCGGTCTGATGCACGGCAACTTTTTCATCGGCCCCGATGTCTCGATCCAGGACTGCAACTTCACCGCCAAGGTCGACAGCGCAGGCATCCTGCCCGGCAGCACGCTCCCGCCGACGGGCAACACCAACAACCTCATCTTCGTCCCCGGCGGCGACCATGGGTCTGAGAGCATCTGGGCCGACGCCGGCGTCCCGTACCTCATCACCGCTTTCTACGCGCAGCACGGCGGCAGCCTCACGGTGCTCGACGGCGCCAGGATCAAGATGGCGCCATCCAGCGGGGTGCGCAAGGATCCCAGCCCGATCTGGGTCGAAGGGACCAAGGAACGCCCCGTTGCCATCACTCCCTTGTTCGAAGGCGAAGTTGGCCGCTGGCATCCCTGGCAGGGCGTCGCGCACTTCCGCCATA
>DASPMT010000241.1:0-12003 GCA_035626935.1 Phycisphaerales bacterium
GCGGCCGCCGCGGCCGCCGCCTGCTCGGGCGTCTGGTTGGCGGAGGTCTCCTCGACGGCCATGTCGACGAACCGGAGCTTCTTCGCCTCGCAGATCTCGTGCGCCTGCTGCTCGCTCCACGCGAAAGCCTCTCCGCCCGTCCAAGTGAGCCGCACGAGCGGCAGCCGGCCCTTACCGGCCGGGTCGTGCGAACGCGCGGCCAGCAGGTCCACGAACCGCACGCCGCGCCGCTCGGCGACGGTGACCAGCTCGAAGAGGCGCTGCAGCAACCGGACGACCCGGCGCAGCTCGTCGCCGGAGATCCGCTTGACCACGGGGACCTCGCGCCCCGGCACGGCGCTGTCGGTGTCGCGGACCAGCAGGGTGGCGCGGGCCAGCCCCTGCTCGGTCAGCACACGGTCCATGTCGCCCTGGTTCAGCACGTACTTGAAGCGGTAGCCGCGGCTGCGGGGCTTGCCCCACTCGAGCATGTAGAGCGGCGGCTGGGCGACGTAGATGCGCCCGCGCTTGATCAGCTCGGGCATCTGCCGGAAGAAGAACGTGAGCAGCAGCGTGCGGATGTGGCTGCCGTCCACGTCGGCGTCGGTCATGATGATGATCTTGCCGTACCGCAGCTTGGCGGGGTCCATCTCCTCGCCGATGCCGCACCGCAGCGCGCTGATGAGCGTGCGGATCTCTTCAAAGGCCAGCACCTTGTCGAGCCGAGCCTTCTCGACATTGAGGATCTTCCCCTTCAGCGGCAAGATGGCCTGCGTGTCGACGTTCCGCCCCTGCGTGGCGCTCCCACCCGCGGAGTCGCCCTCGACGATGAACATCTCCGAGCGCTCGACGTCGCGGGTCTTGCAGTCGCGGAGCTTGGCCGGCATGCCGCCGCCCTCCAGGGCGCTCTTGCGCCGGGTCAGCTCGCGGGCCTTGCGGGCCGCCTCGCGCGCCTGGGCCGCGACGATCCCCTTCAGGCACAGCCGCTTGGCCTCGGCCGGGTGCTCCTGCAGCCACGTGTCGAGCGCCTCGAACGCCGCGTCGGAAACGAACTTCTCAACCTCGGGGTTGAGCAGCTTCTCCTTGGGCTGGTTGTTGTACGTCGGGTTCGGCAGCTTCACGCTCACGATCCCCACCAGCCCCTCGCGCAGGTCCTCGCCCGTCGGCGTCGGGTCGCTCTCGCGCAGGATGTTGGTCTTCTTCGCGTAACCGTTGAGGGCACGCGTCAGCGCCAGCTTGAACCCCTGCGCGTGCGTGCCGCCGTCCTTGTTGTTGATGTTGTTGCTGAACGCCAGCAGCGTCTCGTTGTACCCGTCGTGGTACTGCAGCGCCACCTCGCACACCATCGCCTCGGCCTTTATCTCCTTGATCGCGTGCACCGGATCGCTCACCGGCGTCTTCCCCTGCATCAGGTGCTTGACGTACGCCTTGAGCCCCTCGGGCGCGTGGAAGCTCTCCTTCCGCAGCTTGCCGTCGGGCCCCACACGCTCGTCCACCAGGTGGATCGTCACCCCGGGGTTGAGGAACGACAGCTCCCGCAGCCGGTTCTGCAGGATGGTGTAGTCGAACCGCGTGTCCTCGAAGATCTGAGGGTCGGGCATGAAGGTGACCTTCGTACCCGTGGTGAACGGCGCGTCGGCCGGGATCGGACCAAGGTCCTTCAGCGGCCCCGTCGTGCGCCCGCGCTCGAACCCGATCTGGCTGATCCGCCCCTTGCGGTAGATCTCCGCCTCCAGCCACTCGCTCAGCGCGTTGACGCACGAGACGCCGACGCCGTGCAGGCCGCCCGACACCTTGTACGCCGACCCCTCCTGCTGGAACTTGCCCCCCGCGTGCAGGACGGTCATCGCGATCTCAACCGCGGGCTTCCCGTCGTACGCCGGGTTGTCGTGCTTCTTCGGCTCAGTCGGGATGCCGCGCCCGTTGTCGACCACCGAGCACGACCCGTCGGCCTGCACCGTTACCCACACCGTGGTCGCAAACCCGGCCATCGCTTCGTCGATCGAGTTGTCCACCACCTCGTAGACCAGGTGGTGCAGCGGCCCGATGCCCGTGCCGCCGATGTACATGCCGGGGCGCTTGCGGACCGCTTCAAGCCCTTCAAGGACCTGGATCTGATCAGCGCCGTAGTCGCCGGACGTCGGCTGGGGGGCGGCCGCCTTCGTGTCGGCGTGGCCGTTGTTTTCGGGAGTATTGGGCACCGTGCGCATCCCTGCGGGGAGCCCCCCGAAAACGCCGCGGATGCGGGCGGGGGGCACGCCGGAAAAGTGCTGAAAAACAAGGGCGAAAACCGGTGTTTCGCCGGACCGTGAGTATAGGCTTCAGACGCCCGGTTTTCGACCCGCCGCGCCCCCGATTCGGCGCGCCGAAGGGACCCGTGAATTGACCCCGGAGACCGCCGCACATCACGACGCCGGCGCCGTCGCAAGTCGCAGCGCCGCGGCTCAGCCCGGCGAGTCGCCTGGGGTCGAGCCCTGGCCCCCGCAGGTGCTCTACGCCCGCAAGTGCAAGCTCCCGTCCGAGGTCAAGGCCTCAACGGGCTACACGATCCACGGGCTCGTCGTCGTCCTCGCCCTGCTCGTCGGAGCGGCCCTCTGGGCGTTCAGCCTGCGGTACGTGAGCATCCCCGGAGGCCGCGCCGGCATCCCCATCGCCCTGGCCGCGCTGCTGCTGCTCTGGATCCTGTTCACAACCGTTAGGAGTTGGCGGGCGCGGCGGTCGGTCGGCCCGATGGAGAAGAAGCTCGACTTCGACCTGGTACGGTTCGCGGTCGTGGGCACCCCCGCCCAGGTGCGCCCGCTGGTGGCCGCCGGCGAGCTGCGCGACGAGCCCTTCGAGCCCGTCGTGATCTTCACCCCGCGCATCTTTCCCCTGCCGGGCGCCGGCACCGCCGTGCTGGTGGTCACGACCATCGCGTTCAACGCGCTGCTGGTGCTCCTGAAGAAGACGACCACCCTGCCCGTTATGGGCTTCGGCTGGCTCACCATCATGGCCGGCATCGCCGTCGGCGTTGCGGTGCAGATCCTGATCTGGCCCACCTACACCCGCGTCGCCCCGGGCCGGCTGGACGTCATGCGCTTCAGGCTCGGCTCCGGGCGCCCGGAGGTCACCACCATCAACCTCAGGCGCGCGTGCGTCCTGGCCCACCTGTCGCAGTCATCGCTCTTTGTCAAGCCCCCCGCGCCGGGCGCCCGCTGGCAACTGCTCAGCCTCCGAGGCGTGTGGAACGGCGCCGAACTGACCCACGCCGTTCTGCGCGGCGCCGCCTCGACCGCCCCGACGCCGCCGCTCCCCAGCGATCAACTGGTCGGATGACACGTTCGCCGTCTGGAAGCAAGAACGCCGATAGACCCGCGGCCTACCTTGCCGCGCAGGGAGGCGGTCCCACGCCTCCCAACCGGAGCACTCAATGGCCTCCAAGCTTGAATCCACCCCCCGCACAGAGCCCGCGTCGCAGGCCGCGTTCCCGGTCCCAGCCGCCGGCTCCGCCGACGTCGGCCTCATCGGCCTCGAGGTCATGGGCAAGAACCTCGCCCTCAACATGGCCGACCACGGCTTCAAGGTCGCCGTCTACAACCGCACCACCGCCAAGACCGAAGGATTCGTCGCCGACAACCCCCCCGGGGTGATCGGTCCGGGCGGCGCGCTCGTGCCCGCGGCCGAGTTGAAGGACTTTGTCGCGTCGATCAAGGCGCCGCGCCGGATCATCCTCCTGGTCAAGGCGGGGATGCCGACCGACGCCACGATCGACGCCCTCAAGCCGCTCCTGTCCAAGGGAGACATCGTCGTTGACGGGGGCAACGCCGAATGGAACGACACAGTCCGCCGCGAGAAGGCCCTCAACGACATGGGCATCCTGTTCGTCGGCTCGGGCGTCAGCGGCGGCGAGACCGGCGCCCGCTTCGGACCGTCGCTCATGCCCGGCGGGCAGCCGGAAGCCTGGAGACACCTCGAGCCCGTCTGGAAGGCGATCGCGGCAAAGGTCGACGCCGCAACCGGCAAGCCGCTGGAGGGCGCAGCCCCGGGCAAGCCCGTCAGCGGCGGCGTCGCCTGCACCACCTACATCGGGCCCGGCGGCGCCGGGCACTACGTGAAGATGGTGCACAACGGCATCGAGTACGGCGACATGCAGCTCATCTGCGAGGCGTACCACGTGATGCGCGACTCGCTTGAGCTCTCCAACGACCGCATGTCGGCCGTCTTCGGCGAGTGGAACAAGGGCGAGCTCGACTCATTCCTCATCGAGATCACCGCCGACATCCTCCGCCAGAAAGACCCGGCAGGATCCGGCAAGGACCTGGTGGACGTCGTGCTCGACGCCGCGGGCCAGAAGGGGACGGGCAAGTGGACCATCAACAGCGCGCTGGACCTGGGCGTCCCGGTGCAGACGATGGCCGAGGCGGTCTTCGCCCGCAACATCAGCTCCCTGAAGGACGAACGCGTCGCCGCCAGCAAGCTCCTCAAGCCCCCCGCCCGCCACCACCACGACCACGGCAACGCCGGCGGCGGCCCGCAGCGCGACTGGGTCGCGGCCGTCCGCGACGCCCTCTACTGCTCCAAGATCTGTTCCTACGCGCAGGGCTTCGCGCTGATGCAGGCGGCCAGCAAGGCGAGCCACTGGAACCTCAAGCTCGGCGAGATCGCCATGATCTTCCGTGGCGGCTGCATCATCCGCGCCAGGTTTCTCCAGAAGATCTTCGAGGCTTACCAGCAGAACCCGCAGCTCCCCAACCTGCTGCTCGACCCCTACTTCGCGGGCGTGATCGAAAAGAACCAGCAGAACTGGCGCGCCGTCGTCGCCCGCGCCGCGGTCGACGGCGTCCCGGTCCCAGCCTTCTCAAGCGCCCTTTCCTACTTCGACTCCTACCGATCCGCCCGCCTCCCCGCCAACCTTCTCCAGGCCCAGCGCGACTACTTCGGCGCCCACACCTACGAACGCACGGACCAACCCCGCGGCCAGTTCTACCACGTCGACTGGCCCGACCCCAGGCGCCCCCAGAGCCGCGTTTGAACTCGAAACACCGAGCAGGGCAGACGAAGGTAGCGGAGGAAGAAGGAGGGGAGACTTCTCTGTTCTCTGTTCCTTAGCCTTCCTTCGATTCCTTCGGTACCTTCGTTGTAAAAACTGCCTTTCTGCGCGTCCACCCCGCTATGGGCATCGAGCTCCGCACCCCGCGCCTCCTCCTCCGTCCGCTGTTCGCATCCGACCGCGCAGCGTGGACTGAGATGATGCTCGCCGCCGAGGAGTCGTTCGTCCGATCGGGCATGACCGTCGACCGCGACGCGACGCTGGACCAGCGCTTCGACCAGGCCCTCGACAAGACCACCCGCGCCCTCGAGACCGAAACCGGCTACCGCTTCCAGGCGTTCGTCGCGCCCGATCAGCCGTGCGCGGGCCTCATGATCGGCGGCGCCGCCCTCAACAACGTCGTCCGCGGCGTCTTCCAGAATGCTGACATGGGCTGGGGCATCCGCGGTGACCGCGAAGGCATGGGATACGCCACCGAGATGTGCACCGCCCTCCTCGATTTCGCTTTCGCGCACCCGCCCGCGGGCCTTGGCCTCCATCGCGTCCAGGTCAACGTCCGCCCTGATAACGACCGCTCGCTCAAACTTGCCGCCCGCCTCGGCTTCCGCCGCGAGGGGTACGCGGCGAAAATGCTGCACATCATGGGAGATTGGCGCGATCACGTGATGTTCGCCAAGCTCGCCGAGGAACACCCAGTGGGACCCGGCGGCGTCCGATAAACGACCTGCAACGCACCAGCCGCACCCTTAAGGTCCGGCCATTTCTGCGCTCCAGCCTCGCCACCGACGGTTACCATTGCCTGCGATGGTCGCAGCACTGGCCCATGCCGTCTGCCTCTGCCTGGCGCTCAGCGCCGGCGAGCCACGCCCCCTGAAGGACGTGATCGCCGACCTCGGCTCCAGAGAGTTCACAGTCAGGCAGTCCGCCTCGGACGAGTTGCTCGGCGACAAGGTCTACTCACTGGCCCAGGTCGAAGGCGCCCTGAAGAACCCCGACCTGACGGCGGAGCAGCGCCTGCGACTGGAGCGTGCGGGCCTGCAGCTCTTCCGCGACGCACCGCACGGGGCGCTCGGAGTGGAGTTCACCAACGCACTGGACATCGCCGAGATCGGCAGCGTCAAGAGAGGTTTCCCGTCCGCGGCGACGCTCAAGGCCGGCGACATCATCACGCAGATCGACGGCGAAACGGTGACGTCGCGCATCACGCAGGACCGGCGCTCGTCCGCGGTGCGTGTGCTGGTGATCTCCCGTGACCCGGGCGACGAGGTTCCAGTCACCGTCCTCCGCAACGGTCAGACGCTTAAGCTGACGGTGACGTTTGGCGACTTCAGAGACCTGAACAAGGACCTGCTGCAGGCGAACCCGATGATGGTGCAGCCCGTCATCGACGACGGAGAGCTCGCCGCCGCCTGGAGGCAGCGGCTGAGGCGCACGACCGGCCGGGGCGAACCGCCGGCGCTGGACGCAACGAGCCTCCGGCCTCGACGCGAGGCGCAGTGGTCAACCGGGGAGCCGATCGACATCATCGACCGCGCGGCCCGCGACCGGGCCTTCACCGGCGACGTCCCTTCAGTCACCGTCGGAGCGCAGCCCGACCTCGAGCGCCAGCTCGAACGTGCCGACCAGCTCGCCAACGGCCCTTGGCAGAGCCGCGGTAACGGGATGCGGGCGTTCAACGCGCAGCGGGCGGTTCCGATCGGGCTCGCCAACGACCGGGATATCAGCCGCCAGAGCGACGCCGAGCTCGCCGTGGAGCGGATGCGCCTGATGCAGATCAGGATGGCCTACGCCGAGATGGCCGCCCAGCCTCGGCTGACACGATCCGAACGGCAGCAGTTCCAGGTGTTCGACGACGCCCTCCGCCTGCAGCTTCAGCAGATTGATGCCGAGATCAACCGCCGGCGGCCCCCCAAGCCTGCCCCCCAGGCACCCCCTGCTCCTCCCCCTGTCGTCGAGCCGCTGGCGCCCGACGCCAAGCCGGACCAGAAAGGCGACAAGCCGTAGCAGACGCGGGACGTGAGACACAAGACGTGAGTACATACCAAAAGACCCGCCGTCAGGCGGGTCTTGTCTTTCTCTCACGTCTCACGTCTCACGTCTCACGTCTCACGTCTCTCACCCCTTCATCGACCGCCAGGCCGACGCGTCCAGCGTCTCCTTGCGACGGAAGAGCAGCACAACCAGCGCCAAAGCGAGCGCCGCCTCGGCCGCGGCAACGGTGAGGACGAAGATCACGAACGTCTCGCCGGTGTGGTTCAGGTGGAACCGGCTGAAGGCGATCAGGGCGATGCCCGCCGCCTGGAACATCAGCTCCGTGCAGAGGAACATGATGATCAGGTTGCGCCGGGTCATGAAGCCCACCAGCCCGAGCACGAACATGGCGCACGCCACAAATAAGTAGTGGTAGAGCGTCACGCCCGTCATCGGGGCTGCACCGGCCGACTGGGCGAGCACGTTGAAGGTCACTGGTTTCCTCCCACAGCCGGCTCGACGAACGGAGCGTCGACGCCGAGCTCGTCGTCATCGGCCGCGCGCCTGGCGGCGACGGCCTTTGCCGCCTCGTCCATCTCCACCTTCTTGCGAGCCAGGATCACGGCCCCGAGCATCGCCATCAGCAGGATCACGCCGGCGATCTCGATCGCGCCGGGGTTCCGTTCCATCAGCTCAAAGCCGAGCCCTTCGGTGTTCGAGAGCGTCAGCACCGGCGCCCACTTGTCGCGCGGCACGTCGCGGGTGACGCCGTCGACGCCCACCACCTTGATGAACCCGCTCTGGTAGAGCTGGGTCGCCTGCTCGCCGACTGCCGCGAGTTTCTCCCCCTCTTTCATCACGCCAGCCTTGCGCAGTGCCGCCTCCGTCCGCTCGGTCATCAGCATGACTTCGCGTCCGTCCCCGCCGTTCTGCGACGTGAGGGTGCTGGCTCCCCCCATGAGCATTGTGCTGAGGGCCGCCAGCAGCACAAAGCCGGCGGCCGTCGCGATCACCGGCTCGCGGCTCACGCGGTCGTACTCGGTCGCCCCTTCGGTCGCCGATTCGGTCGCACCCTCGCTGGCCAGCATGATCACGAACATGTACGTGATGAGGATCGCCCCCGCGTAGACGATGATCAGCGCGAAGGCCATGAATTCCGCGGCCAGCAGCACATATAGGCCGGAAGAGGCCACGATGGTCAGGATGAAATAGAGAGCCGAGTAGATCGGACGGGGGTGGGTGATCACCCGAAGCCCAGACGCCAAAGCGATCAGCGCAAACGCGTAGAACAGCGGGCCGGGCAGGCCGACCCCGCCCGCGCCCCGGGCCAGCCCCACCATCGCGACGGCAAACCCCCCCGCCGCGACCGCCGCCCCCACGACGTACGCCGCGGCGTTCTTCCGAGGCATCGCCAGCACCACGCCGATGGCGCCCAGCGCACAGGCGACATAGAGAAGGATGGGGCTCAGCAGCACGGTCTCGGGCAAGGGTCACTCCGCGGAAAAGTACTCTGTCCAGTCGGCGGTCGAGGATAGCGGCCCCAACGGAAGTCGTCGCCGACCCTCGACCGCTCCGATCTGCAGCCCGCTGGTCCCTCAAAAGCCACGTTGTGCATCAACTGCCCGACGAAGATCTGCGCGCGCCTACGGCGCGTCACAGCCGTGCCTTACCCGCTGAAGCCTCGCGCTCGGTCAGCTCGTCGCGACAACCGGCCGCTTCGCCAAAGCGACGGCACGGGACACGAGAGCAGTGAGCGCAAGAGTCATTCGACGCGCCACCCGTAATGACCGTTTAGTAAAATGCGCCACCGGAAAAGGTGTAGACTCTCCGGATTCAGGTGAGTTCGGACTTCGGAGGTGGCAGCAGTGGATCAGACTGCGGGCCAGCGCTGGATGCGTTCGAGCGAAGCCGCCGCAAGGTGGGCCGGGGTCGTTATCACGATCGTGGGGACCGTCGTATTGATCGGCTGGTGGGCCGACATTGCCGCGTTCCGCGCCTTTGCGCCCAACCTTGCCGAGATGAAACCCAACACCGCGGCGGCGCTGGTGCTGTGCGGGCTTGCGCTGGCCGTCGGCGCCGGACGCACCCGGACCGCGCGCCTGAGGCTGGCGGCCGGCGTGACGGTCGCTTTCATCGGCGCGGCGACACTCACGGAGTACTTCGCCGACATCCCCGTGGGAATCGACCGCTGCCTCATCGGCCGCTTCTATGCCGGTCTCGACGTCCGCATGACCATCGGCGCCGCTTCAGCCTTCCTCTGCGCCGGTGCCGCGTTGATCCTCACGGCGGCGCCGCCCCGCGAGCCGTCGAACCTGCGGCTGGCGGAGTCGACGCTCGCCGTGGCGACCCTGCTGATCGGCCTGCTGGCGTTGCTCGGCTACCTCTACGGTGTCCGCTCGCTCTACCAGACGGCCATCTACACCTCGATGGCGATCCACACCGCGGTCTCGCTGACGGTCGTCGGTATCGCGCTGCTGCTGTCGAGGCCGCGTCAGGGCCTCGCCCGCCTCGTCGGCCGGCCGGACGCGGCCGGTGAGCTTGCGCGCCGCCTCCTGGGCTTCTTCTTCGTGCTGACCCCGTTGCTGGGGTGGCTGCGCCTGCAGGGTCAGCACGCGGGCTGGTACGACACCCCGTTCGGGCTCGCGTTGCTGGTGTGGTTCATGATTTCGTTGGGTGTCGTAGTGGTATGGTGGACATCGGGTGCGCTCGGCCGCGCCGACGCCTTCCGCTCGGCCCTGCAGGAGGACCTCGCCGCCAGCATCACGCGCGAGCACGCAACCGCCTCTCAGCGCGGCGCCATCCTCGACGCCCTCCCACAGGCGATCGCGCTGCTGGACGCCCGCGGAATCGTCGTGTCGGTCAACCGCGGCTGGAGCGACGTCGCCACCGACGGCGACGGAGCAAGACGGGCCGTCGGCGCCGTCTTTGCCGACTGGGGCGGCGGGGTGCTGGGCGTTGAGCCGGACGACTGGTCGAGCATCGCAGCGGGCATCTCGAGCGTGCTGTCAGGGACACGGCCTGACTATCTCGCCGAGATCGCCGCCCGGCCCAGGTCGGGCGAGACAGGAGACGGCCCCCTCACGTCGCCGACCGAGCGTGAACGCTGGCTGGCGGTGCGCGTCACCCCGATGAACGGCGGCGGGCGTTCCCCCGGGGGCGCAGTGGTCACCGTCAGCGACGTCACGGAGGGGCGCCGGCTCGAGGAGCAGCTCGTGCACGCTCAGCGCCTCGAGGCGGTCGGCCGGCTCGCCGGAGGCGTGGCCCACGACTTCAACAACCTCCTGACCGCCGTCACGGGCCACCGGGCGCTGGCGCAGGCGGCCATCGAGGCGGGACAGAGCGCCGAGGCCAACCTGCAGGCGATCGAACAGGCCGCGCGGAGCGGCGCCGAGCTCACGCAGGAGCTGCTCGCCTTCGGCCGCAGGCAGGTGCTGGCGACACGCGTCGTGAGCGTCACCGAGCTGATCGGCGACGTCCGGCGGCTTATCGACCGCAGCCTCGGGGAATCGGTGCAGCTGCGCATCTCAATCCCCCACGGCATCTGGCCGGCCCGCGTCGACCCCGCGCGGATCGAGCAGGTGCTCATGAACCTGGTGATCAACGCCCGCGACGCGATCGCGGCCGGCAACCAGGGCACAGCGCGCGGCCCGGCAGGCTTGGTCGTCATCGACGCCGTCAACGCCGAGCTCGACGAGGCCTACGCCGCGCAGCGCCCGGGCGTTGAGGCCGGCCCCTACGTGTGCATCTCCGTCAGCGACAACGGCGTAGGGATGAGCAAGCAGGTCCTGGGTCGCATCTTCGAGCCCTTCTTCACCACCAAGGCTCGCGGAAAAGGAAGCGGCCTCGGGCTCGCCACCAGCTTCGGCATCGTGAAGCAGCACGGCGGCCACATCGCGGTCTACAGCGAGGAAGGGCGCGGCACGACCTTCCGCGTGTACCTCCCGGCGGCGGAGGGCGCCCGCGTAGAGCCGACGCACCCCGCCGATCCGCTCAAGTCCGAGCGGGGAAACGAGCGCATCCTGCTCGTCGACGACCACCACGGCGCCCGCGCCGCCGTCGCCGGGATGCTCCGTTCGCTGGGCTACGCCGTGGTCGAGGCGGCCGACGCCGCCGAAGCCGAGCGGGTTGCGCGCGCCGAGAACGACCGGATCGACCTGCTGCTGTGCGACGTGGTGCTCCCCGACGCGCAGGGACCGGAGCTGGCGGAGAGGCTCAGGGAAGTCTGTCCGCGCGCGGCGGTGCTGTTCATCAGCGGGTACACCGCCGACGCGGTCGTGCACCACGGCTCGCTCGAATCCAGCGTGCACTTCCTCTCCAAGCCGTTCACCCTCGACGACCTGGCAGCCAAGGTCCGCTCCGTGCTGCTCCAGCCGCGCTGACCGCTCAAACTCCGTCGGGGCCGCACGTGAGGCCTGTGAGGTAGTATGGTTTGCGGTTGGCCGCAGTGCCGACGCCGCCGCCCTGCATCGACCCGGAGCAGTTGGATGAGAAACGCGATCGCCCTGACCGCCGCCTTGATGCTCACCGCCAAGACGCCGGCTGCGCAGCCGCCCGACCCGGGCCTCGCCGCGCCGGTGGTCTCGGCGCTGCGGGCCGAGCCCGGCGCCCGCCCTCGGCTGGTGGTCGTGATCTCGATCGACCAGCTCCGCGCCGACTACCTGACGCGCCTGGCCGACCTGTTCGGCGAGGGCGGCTTCAAGCGGTTGACCGGCGGGGGGGCGTGGTTCGTCAACGCACACTTTGAACACTTCCCGCTGACCACCGGCGCCGGGCACGCGGTGCTCCTCACCGGCGCGGCGCCGTACAAGACAGGCATTATCGGCAACGACTGGTGGGACCCGGTCGCCCGGCGCCTTGTCTACTGCGTCGATCAGCCGCGTGCCCGCGTCGTCGGGGCGTTGCCGGCCGGCAGCAACCGGCCGATGGGTCCAAAGAACCTGCGCAGCACGACCGTCGGCGACGAGTTGAAGTTTGCCACCGCCGGCCGCTCCAAGGGCGTCTCTGTCGGGCTGAAGGACCGGGCG
>DASPMT010000242.1:0-17746 GCA_035626935.1 Phycisphaerales bacterium
CACTCACCGCCGCGCGCGCTGTCGTTCCTTTGGCGAGCACCGTTCCCGCCGCGCCCGATGCCGTCGGCCCACCTGCAACCCCCGCGCCTGCGGCCACGCCGTGACCGCCGGCTGGGGACACCTGCGCGGCGCTCCCTACCGGCGTCGTCCTCGATCCCGTCCCCGGCGCGGCCGCCGGAAGTGCGTCGCCCGCACGGCCAACGACGGCCGGCCCCTGCATCGACCCGGAACCCGACGAGGCGGCAACATTGACAGGCGGTTTTTGTTCGGTTACATCCTTGTTATCATCTTTCTTATGTTGTGCGGCCGCCGGATCGACCTGCGGAGGGATCGGCACCGCCACCGGAATCCCCATCAACCCCGCCAGACCCTTCCCCAGCTTCCGCGCCTTGTTCGCCTGATCCATCCGGCCGCCTCCTTGCGCCCACCCGGGCCTCTATATAGTAGTGGGAGAGCGTACCAATCCCCGTTGGCCAACTCAACAACGCAGGGTGCCACGTGACACAGTCGTTTTTTGTACGGTATGATTTTATCGGGGCGGATACCCGAACGACAACTGATTGTGCCACGTGGCACACCACCTCTATGCGCAAGACCCGAGCAATGCCCACCCCCCCACTTCCGCCGCACATCGAGTTCATTGCCCGTGGCCTTTTTGTTCATGGCGGCCACGTGCTGGTCTGCTGGAACCGGAAAGGCGACTATGGTTATCTCCCAGGTGGCCACATCGAGCCGGGTGAGTCGGGCGCGGAGGCGCTCACCCGGGAAATGCGCGAGGAGACCGGATTAGACTGCCGCGTCGGACCCCTTCTCTTGACGCACGAGAACCGGTTTGCGACCCGGAAGCGAGTTCACCACGAGCTCAATCTGGTCTTTTCCGCAGAGGTCACCGACCGCTCGTTCCGAGCAGCGGCTACGGAAATGTGCCACGTGGCACAGGCCGACGGCAAATCATCGAGGTCGAACAGGCGGGCTTCGACATTGACGACCCACCCGTCACCCCCCCACGTTGCGTCGCAGGAATCCCATCTGGAATTCCGCTGGCTCGCTCCCTTGCCCTTCAGGCGAGCCGATATCAGGCCAAGGCCAATGGCAAAGTGGGCCAGTCGGCTGCTTACTGGTGGAATGAAATCGACAACCGGGCTGCGGCCGACGGACTCACCGACGGGCGAGTTTCTGAGCACGATGCGACTACCCGATCGCCCAAAGTGAGGGAGGAATCCGGCCGATGTTCCACGTGGCACACTCGCGCCGTCCCTGTGGCGCGGTCGCCGCGCATGGATGATCTGCCTCAGACAGACTGGAAGCGAGAAGCCGCCGCATGGCGAGCGCGGGCGGAGCACCTGCAGTCGGTGGTCGATCGGCTTCGGAGCTTGGCGGTCGCGGGGGAGTCCGTCGGCTTTCTCGCCCACGAGCTGAACAATCTGTACACGCCGGTGGTGGGGTACTGTCACGCCGCGCAGGCACCGGGAGCGGATGAGCTGGTGCGAACGAAGGCGATCGCGAAGTCATTGGCCGCGGCGGATCGAGTGGGGGAGTTGACGAGCGTCATCCTCGGGCTCGCTGGTACGGCTTCTGAAACTACTGATCCTACAGGAGAAGTGGATCTGCGCGCCTGTGTCGAAGGGGCCTTGCTGATATTGGGTGCCGAGCGGTGGGGACGAGAGGGTGTGCGGGTCGTGGTGAATGTTCCACGTGGCACGGTCGTCGGCGCGAGCATGGGTGTCGTGCAGCAGGTGGTGATGAACCTTGTGCTGAATGGACGCCGTGCGATGAGTGGGAGGCGGGGCCTGCTGGAGGTAGTTGCTCGGGAGGCGGGAGGTGCGGTGCGGATGGACGTTCGTGACGCCGGGGTGGGGATGGATGCCCGGGTGATGGGGCGGGTTCTTGGTATTGCGCAGAGTGATGATAATGCAACCGAGCATCATTTGATGAAAGCTGCTGCGGCACTGGGGCTAGAAGAGGCGCAGGGCGCGGGAGCGTCACGGTCTGCCGGAGACAACGGGGAGCGGTACGAGGTTGATGTGCAAGAGCTCGCGCGGTCGGGGTCGATCAACGGGCAGGCGCGGTGGGGGGTGCGCTTGAAGGGTGTGAAGAAGGTTGAGGCGCAGCGCGCTGGGCTTGAAGGTGAGTTGCGGCCTGCTGGCCGCGGAGGCGCGGTGAGTGGAGGGGGTGGGGGGGGCGACGGGGTGCGAGTCGGAAAGCAGGCTGGGAAAGGCGCGCGGTCGGATGGTGGAATGACGAGCGCGGGCGCCGCGGCGCGGAGCGGGCATGCTCGGAAGTTGGAGCAGCCTGGCGATGCGGCACGTGTTGGCGGGGGTGAGAAGAAGATCGGACGTCTGCGCGCGGCGAAGATCGACGCGTCGGCGAGTCCGATCCGGGTGTGGGATGCGGAGGAGGTCGCGGCGGAATTGCGCGCGGCTCGCGCGGCGGGCGGGAAAGCAGATGCGCGGCGGAGCGCGGGGGGCGTGGAAGAAGTGGGGGGCGTAAGCGAGGCTGCTGGCATCGCCGGTGATGCACAGGGGACCGCGTCTTGTGCAGGTGATGTGTTGCGTTCCGGTGCGTTCGCCGCGGAGGGCGGGGCTCTGCGGGGAGAGCGCGAAGTGGATCAGGCTTTGAAAGCGCGCGGGACCGGGCTTGGGCTTGCGTTGTGCCTGGAGCTTGTCGGGCGCGTGGGGGGGCGGGTGTGGGCGGAGTCGAAGGTGGGGGAGGGGACGACGGTGATTGTGGAGTGGCCGCGAGGTGTCCGTGTTGGTGCGCGCAAGAACGCGGCCTAGCAGGAGAACTGCCAGCCCTGGATTCGCCTATAGGGCCGACGCGCAGCTCTTGCGCGAGCACGTTCAATCAGTACTTATTAGAAGCGCGAAGGAAAGGCGAAGGGACGCCGCAGAGCTTGCGTTCTCCCCCGGCTGTCATTAGACTATTTTAACAGCCGGAGGTTTCAGTGCTTAAGTTCACCTTTATGGCCGTTCTGCTAATTGCTGCCACTATCCCTGCGGCACAGTCTCAATCCGCGCCAAGCGGATCGAATCCGGCGGCGGCACTCCTTCGCGCCGGCATCACGCCCTATCAGCTCGCAGCTGCTGGGGGGACACCTGGCCACGTTGCTCCATTAGTCGCCTCCGCTACCACTGCCGGCGAGTTGTCCCGTGCGGACCTGCGTCAGCGACTGCTGCACGATCTAGCCGTCGACACTGCGCAGCGGCTGGAGTTGCTAGACGCGGGCCGCAAGTTCGGTTTGAGCGGTCCCGCCTCGCTTGGTGTTAACAGCGATCAGGATCGAGCGGTGCTGGCCCGCCAGGTTCGCGTGGCGCGTCGTGCCGAACGACTGGCCGGACGTCAGCCGACCTCGCTCACCGGTATTCCGGCGGAGGTACTCAATCACGCCGAGGTGCAGAGAGCACTTGCCGCGCTTCAGAATGAAGCTTCGGTCCGTCAAGCGTTTGCGGCTGCGGCATCTAACGGCAATCCATAGAGAATTGTCTATCCCTTTTTGCTGGAGTGCTCTATGCGAGCCTTTCGTATTCTCGCGTGCATGCTGTTGGCAAGCGGTCTGTCGGCGCTGTCGCACGCGCAGACGGCGTTAGTTACACCTCAACAGGCGACCCCGGTCCAGGGGTTGCCGCCGCACCGCAGCCCGACGGGCACCCCGACGAATGATGATTGTCTGTACTTTGCGAAGTACTGGCAAGGAAAGTCGGTGGTCTTTGCCAACGAGCTTGCCGTCAAGGACAAAGGCAAAGTCAACGCGATCCCTGACGCGACGTCGAACCTTGTGGTTGCGGCGTGTGAGTTCTGGCGCAGCAACTGTGCGTGGACGACCCCACCTTCGTGCCAGGACTACATCGCGCAGGTACAGCAGGCGGCCGGGCGGCCGCTGTCTCCGCTTGAGATCATCCAGATTGCTGCGTGCACGGGGTGTAGCAACGGGAGCTGTACTTCTGGAAACTTGTCCCCAACGACTGAAGAGTGCGGCGATGACTGCGACAAGCTCTTTAAGTACATCGTCCGTCGCCTGATCTGCCACACCAAGAGTCCGGTGACAGGCGAGACCGAGGCGATGGTAATCGCGGACGCCGTGTGTGACTTTCTACAGGGCTGTGGCTCTGTCGAGGCAAGCGACACGGGCATTCTTGGTCCGTGTCCGGCAAAGGGGGAAAAGGGGCAGGTCTGTTTCACGCAATGCCTGGCTGTCCTGGGCTGCCTGCGCGACAAGCTGGTACTGGACAAGGGTGTGATGTGCGAGCTGTTCAAGAGCACGCACGCGGATTGCTTCCCTTGTGCTCAAGGCGGCGAGTGCACGCTCTGCAGCGTTCTCACGAGCGCCGACATGCTTAAGTATTGCGACATGCTGCACGCGTGCAGCGACGTCGCGGGCGCGCCCGTCGCCTGTCGATCGATCACGCTCCTGCTGGATATTCAGGAAGCGTGCATGTGCGCCGCGGGCCAAGAAGCGCCGGACGCAACAGACAAGGCCACGATTGTCTGCGCGTATATGGCCCATTCGTCCGCGGTCGACAGCTGCTTTGCACCGGACGTGTACGGGTGCTTGGACGTGCTTGGGTGCTTGATGCAGACCGGCGCAATCAATGAGGCGGTGATCTGCGCCATGGCGCAACAGGCCAATTGCTTTCCCGGCAGCCTGTGCGAGGACATCTTGGGTTCAGGCGACTGGGAAGACAAGGCGAATAGCCAGCAAACCGAGCTTCCTACGCCTGGGAGCGTGGTCTGCCCGCGCAACGCTCGGGATATGCGGATTATCCTCACCGCGATCAAGTGTTACCGCCAAGGGCAGAACGCCGGGCGCAATCCGTTCGACACCGCCAACACGCCTCAGGATTCGATCAACGGATGGTTCTGTCAGTGGCTGGTGTGCACCACCAGTAACCCGATGAACTGCAACGGCGTCAACGGCGTGCTGCGCGGTGTTCTCGGCGGCAGCGTCGGAACCTCGGTCGCAGCGCACATCGGCAGCGATGGTGACTGCCCGACGCTTCACGATGGCAGCGGCGGCGGCTGCCAGCCCGGCACCGATCCGGACAACCCTGAAGACGCCGCCGGTGCGGACAGCGAGTGCCCCGGCGGCGAGACCGAGAATCCGGTGACGAAGGCGTACGGCAACAAGATCGAGAGCGCGATCGACGTTGACGTGACGCTCCCCGGCGGGAGTTTCCAGATCCGCCGCAGCTACAACAGCGCCGTGAACCTGACTACCTCCGTTTCCGGCATCAGCCTGGAGGAAGGCGGGCAGCCCAACCTTGTGGGTTGGCAATGGACGCTTTCGTGCTTCCGGCGGGCGCGGTGGGACTACGGAATCGACGCGAGCAACAACGTGGTCAGTGTCGTCGGCGCGGACACAAGCGCGCGCCGGAGCACCCGGCGCTTTGTTCATGATCCCACAAGCAGCAGTTGGATCGGGCCGGGCGCCACCAACGAGCGTTTCATCGAGGTAACTCTGAACATTGACGGGCACGCATGGGCGGTGCTGCGCCAAGTACGTCCCGGCCGAGGCTTTGTTGACTATGTCGCGGGGACCGACGCGGGGACCGAGAATCTAGAAGGGTACATCCTGCACGAGCAGGATCAGTACGGCAACAGCAATGTCTACCGGTACGACACGCTGTGGATTGATGACGGCACATTTCCGGGTCTGATCGAGTCCAGCGAACTGCAGCGCGTGCGTCTCTCGGAGATCCGCCTTGGCTGCCGTGCATCTTCGACGACGGCGATCGATACGTCGCAACCGGCGGCGATGGTGCGTTTCACATGGAACCCGCTCGCTCCGACCGCTGGAGAGCCGCCCGCGCAGCTGGGGTGGATCGAAGTGAAGCGGCTGGTGCACAACGCGCTCAACGAGCTCGAGTGGATCACCACCGACCGGGTGCGGTACCGCTACGCGGGAACCCCCGCCGACAAGACCGTCGACTGGCTCGGCTACGCGGGCGACTTGGTGGAGGTGAAGCGATCAACGCTTCTCAACACGCGGACGGGCTCCGGTGAGACGGAGTACATGCGGGCGACGCACTACCGCTATCACTCGGCCGACCAGGCAACGACGAGCGGGTTCGGTGGCCCGGACAAGATCGGGTCGGGCACGAGCGAGATGGAAGGACTAGCCGGCTATCGGCACCAATTGAAAGCGGTAATCGACGCCGATCAGATCGAGCTGCTGGCCGCGGCGTCCAGCCCCATCGCCGCGCCGAGCCCGTCTCCTCTTGTGGCAGACGGTCAGACGCAACCGCGCCGGATTGAGGCGGCGCTCGAGAAGTTGTGGAACACTCCCGACCTGGGCACGGCGGTTACTGGGCTCACGACAGGGACAACGATCGCGAGCAATGCGCTCGACCTTGCGAGCAAGGTGATCGGTTACGGTGTGACGGAGGGCGACACTGCGCGGCAGTTTGTGCTGGGCTCCTGCGGATGCGGCGGCGGAGCGCACGGGCAGAGGATCGACTACACCTACGTACCCGGCACGTGGCTCGATACCGGTTCCGGGCTTGGCACGCTCGACGGCGTGATGATCAGGCTGGAGGAGTACGTCTATGACTCCGGCACGAGCAGCTATGTTCTGCTCCGCACGAAACACACCGATACGGTGTTCTTCCCGCTGGGCGACGGGTCCAGCGTGCCGCTGCCGATTAACGAAGCGGTGGTCGAGCCCGGCTCGGGCGGCCGGGTCTGGGCCACCCACACCAAGTACGACTTTACCCCTGGGGTCTATGGCGAACGTCCGTACACGGTGAAGAAGATGTACACCGCGACGGCGGTCGCCTCGTATACGCCGGCGCTGACGACGACGACGATTCAGTCTCGAGCATCGCTGGCGAGCGGCGCCACGGGCCTCGTGCATGAATACGAGTACACCGGGGACAAGCGCCTTAAGAAGCAGTTTGTCGAGAACGCAGACGGGTCCAACAAGAGCCTGATCACCGCCTACACGTACTCGTCATCTCCCGGATTTGAATGGCTGGTGACGAAGGTCGAAAAGGTGCGCACGGAAGGGAGCGCCTCGCTTCCACCGTCGAGCAGCGACGTGGAAGAGGTTGTCTACTCCTACGGACTGTTCAGCGGGGCGTTCCCGGACGCCATCCAGTGGGTCAAGCGAACCGAAGAGGCCGAGCTCTCCACGGAGAATGGCCCGGGCGGTACCTACTCGAGCGCGGCGGTATTCGACTCGACGGGCCGTCAGCTGTTCTCGATCAACGCGGTCGGTACGGTGCAGAAGCGGGTTTACCCGGCTGACGATGTGCACGGTCGTCCGACCGAGGTTCGCGAGAACGCCGGCAGCAGCGGCGTGCCCGTCATCAGCGGGATCACTCCGAGCAACAATTCCGACGGTCTCTTTGTGACGAGCTACTTGTACGACGCCCTCGGCCGCGTCGTTTTAGCGGAGGGTCCGACTGGCGTGCGGCGCGGAACGCTCCGCTGGCTCACCACCCCAGCGGACCCGGTGTGGCGCGTCAGCTCGACGGTGGAACTCAACGACCTTCCAGTCTGGACGGCAGTCGGCTCCCCGCATCAACTCGTGCCGGCCGGCAGCCAGTTCGATGGGACCATCGTCGCGGAGCGCGCATCGGCGGGCGGCCGCTCGCTTGAGCGGAGCGAGTACAAGGTCGACAACCCATCGAGCTATGCACCCGAGGACGGCGCCCTGGTGTTCGGTGATGAGGCGGCCCGGGGCTCGACGACCTACACCGTCAATGGCCAGCGGTATCGCGTGCGCGCCTGGCCGCACGTACCAAGCTCGGCGATCCGGTCGGGAGGCTGGCACAACGACGAGTTCTTCTTCTACGACAGCGCCGGGCGCGTGCGGTTCCGGGTTGAGCCCATGGATGTTGCCAGCGGCGGAGAGCCTCAAGTCGGCTCGGCCACCAGCCCGACGGCCACTGTTACGGAGTACGTGTACGACGCGGTGGACCGCGTGACCGACGTCTATATCGGAACAGACCTGCTGACGTCAGGGTCCAACCGGCGCAAGGTCTCGTCCTACCGCTATGACGAGAAGCTCATTTCCATGGTCTGGCAGCAGACGGCGGGGAACGGCAAGCTGACGTCCGTGGATGCGTTCCCGGATGCAAGCTCAACCCGTACGGCGCGCACTCTGTACGACTGGCGAGACCGCGCGATCGCGAGCCAACCGGCGCTGCCTCCGTACGGCTTGGTGCGGTATGACAACCTGGGGCGCCTGGTTGAGCACGGTTCGTACACCTCGATGCCGAGCTGGAGCGGCGGGGCCCTTCCTTCGACGAACCGGGTGAGCCACACGCTGGGCTTCTACAGCCAGCGCGGCGTTCTCTACCGCACGCAGCCCTCGATGACACCCGGGTCTTCGTTCACGGCGGGCATCCAGACCGACGCATGGTTCGACGCCGCCGGACGCACTCTTGAAGTCGCTGCGCCGAGCCAGCCCGCGGTGAAGCGGGTGTACGACGCGCTCGGGCGGGTCGTCGTTTCCGCGAGCAGTGACCGCGGCGGAGACGCCAAGCCGGGCGCCGCCGGCAATCACGCCGACGCCGGCGAGTTCATTGGCGATACCGTCTTTGAACAGGTCAACGTGAGGTACGACTCCGCCTCAGGTCTGCCGGATCTGGTCACCAAGTACGTGCGTCGCCACGACATCGCCGAGACAGGCTCGTCCCAATCGGGTCGGCTCGACCACGGCGACCAGAACGGTGTCGCCGTCCGCTCGTACACCGGTTATGGCTATGACGTCGCGTACCGGCTCGTCCGCACGGTCGCCTTTGGCACCAATCTTTCCACCGACGTCACCGCCAACGGCGGCACGGTCAACATGGGCAAGGACGTTTTCGCAACCGGGGGCGCCGCGCCCACGTGGAGCGCGACGACCACTCCCGACTACAACACGACCGGCTACGAAAACGCGATCGTTCACGCCACGGCCTACGGCTTCCGCGGGATGGTGGATACGACGACTGATTCGCTGGGCAGGAAGACCAAGTTTTTCTACGACGACCTCGGCCGCACGATCGGCGTCGCGGAGAACTACACGTCGGCCTCGATCTCATGGAACAGCGCCGACGGACGCTGGGGGGTGACGTGGCCTACAAGCGCGGTGCCCGCTCCGGACCCGACCGTGGTCCAGCGCAACCCCGACACCGACGCCCACGACCGTATGACGACGACGGTGTTTGACGGCGGCGGCCGGCGCATCCAGGCGGTGGCGCACGTTCCGACGCTCAGCAACGCCAACGCGGTTCAGGTCACGCAATACGTCTACGGCACCACGCTCAGCGACAGCGACGCCGCGTCGAAGAACCTGCTGCGGAAGGTCGTCTATCCGGACCAGACGACGTCCAGCGGCGACCTGATGACGTACTCCTATAACCGGCTCGGCGAGTTGAAGTCACAGACGGACCAGAACGGCACCGTGCATACGTACACACGCGACGCGGTGGGGCGCGTGACGATGGACGCGGTCACGACGTTCGGCTCCATCACCGACGGCGGTTATTCGCGGACTATCGACCAGACGGTCAAGGCGATCACCGTCGTCTACGACAGCGCCGGGCGCATGGAGAGCGTCAAGTCAACCAGCGACGCGGCGGGCACGACCCCCGTCAACGGCGTCGAGTTCGAGTACACCAACCTCCACCAGCTGTTCAAGCTCAGGCAGAACGGGCAGGGCGCGGCGGTTTCGACTGACGCCAAAACGCGTGAGTTCATCTATGCCCACTTCAACGCCGACTACGCCACCTACGACGCCAACTACACCCGCGTCGCTTATCTGCAATATCCGAGCGGCATGCAGGTGGCGGTCGGCTACGGTGGAGGAGGAGCGCTGCCGACCGCCGAGGATCGCGTCTCGCGCGCCAGCAGCCTGACGTTCTTCAGCAGCCACATCGCCAACTACCAGTACAACGGGCTGGCCATGCCGGCGGTGGTGGACTACGCCACGATGGACATACAGCTCGACCGCACGATCGACCGCGCGGGCGATCGCGCTCCGTACCCGGCCACACCGACGCAGACGGCCGGCGTCTACCCCGGCTTCGACCGGTTCGGCCGGCTCAAGCGGCAGGTCTGGGTTTACGGCGACACCGCCACGCAGACGAGCGGGCAGCGGATGACCCGCAAGGCGATCTCCGAGATCGAGTACACCTACGACCGCGGTTCCAATCAGACCGGCCGCTACGACATCACGCTGCAGTCCAACAACGCGATGCTCACCAGCCGGAAGTACCAGACGGACAACCTCGAGCGCGTACGCGAGTCGCTCAAGGGGCGCGCGGCGCTGGGAACCGGCGACATCAACAACGCGCTGCCGACGTTCACGCTCTCGTCGACGGGGAGCGCCTACTGGTCGCTGGACGCAACGGGGAACTGGCTGTCGCAGAAGTTCGACGGCGGCGGCGGCACCTCGGGGGGCCTGCCGCAGTACGACCAGACGAGCACGTTCGACGGGTCGTACGGCCGCACGCACACGGCCGCCAACGCGGCACTGGACTCGCAGAAGAGCGTGGGCGGGAGCACAAGCGGCCAGCCGCTGGTCCCGTTCGGCTATGACAAGAACGGCAACCACATCCGGCGCGGCGCGGCTTCATCTCCCGACCTGCTCTACACGTACGACGCGTGGAACCGGCTGGTGAAGGTGGAGCGGAAGGGGTCGGTAACGCAGCCGGTCAACGAGTTCAGCTACAACGGCCTGCACTGGTGCACCAGGATCAAGGAGGCCAACGGGCACCGCGAGTTCCCGACCACCGAGTACACGGCGGAGACCACGCGGTGGGTCTACCACACCGCGTCGTGGCAACCGGCCTATGAGGAGAAGGACATCTCGACCGACGGCACGGTCGAGTCCAAGCTCGAGACGGTCTTCGGCCTCAGCTACATCGACGAGATCGTGGCGACGCGTCTGACGTGGGTGGGTGACGCGCCTCAGGCGCCGGTGTACTCGGCGTACGACGGCCAGTACAGCGTGGTTGCGCGTCTTGAGGACCGGGGCGTTCTGCCGCGTCTGACCGAGCGTGTGACGTACACCGAGTACGGGTTCCCCACCACGTACACGGTGAGCCCGGCGGACGTGACCGACGCGAGCGGGCTGGACCTGTACGCCCCCGACGGCAGCGTGACCTCGGCGGACCTTGACACGTTCACCGACTGGTACGCGGCGAGCGACCCGCGCGCGGACATCGCCGACGACGCGGGGAACGTGCCGCCGGTGGGGAGCAACAGCGGGGTGACGCCCGAGGACCTGGCGGCGTTTGAGTACTACTACTACGACGAGCCCCCGCCGTCGCCGCGCGAGGGGGTCAGCGCGCTACCGGACCACGGGGACGGGGGGTTCTGCGGCTACGCCTGGCAACCCGGGAGCGCGGTCTACCTGGTGCGGCACCGGGTGTACGACCCTCAGCTTGGGCGCTGGCTGCAGCGTGACCCGGCGGGGTACGTCGACGGGATGAGCCTGTACCAGTACGGCCGCGGGGGGCCGGGCAACGGCTCGGACCCGAGCGGGCTGGACTTCATCTGGCCTTCGGGAATGGGTCCCTCGGGAGGAGAGTCGCCCGCAGCTCCGCCTCCGCCACCGGTTGGAGGCGGAGCCGCCACTCCAAGTGGGGGCTGCGCCGGCGGCACGGGCCGCAATCCGGCGGACATGGGCTACTTTGAAAGGCTGGCGAATTTCGCCGGACGGGCGCTCATAAATGCAATGTCTGACACGCGATCGGACCATCAAAAGGTCCTTGACACAATAGAGCATGTCCGGCAAGACGTAATTACTGCTGATCAGCGTGCTCAGCAATACGGACATGGCCTATCCACCAATGACGTACCAGTATTAGGCGCGCTCAGCCGCATACCGGACACCGCAGGGTGGCTGGCCCTGAATTACAGCGGCGCAAACGATGCCATCGTCGGCGCAACGGGACATGACCTGTTCTACGATCGAGAAGTAACAGATCCCATCGAAAGAACGGGGCGTGGGACCCTGGGGTGGGTATCGCTTGCTGCCCTCGCGGTTCCTCCAGCGGCCGAAGCAGGCTGGGCAGGTCGTGCCGGGATGCGCGCGATCACAAGAGGTGCGCTCACGGGCGAGATGGCGCTAGGGACGGGCTCATCCAGGGTCGCGGGCGCAACCAGCCGCGCCATCACGGCGGATGCGGCGCCAGGGGCCATGCGCGAACTGTGCTGCGAGAACACGTTTAGGTTCTTCTGGTCCGGTGGACAGGGTCCGATGAGTGCGGCGGCACGCCTTGCGAGTGAGACAGGCGGAATAACTCTCGAGATGACACCGGGTGGGAGTTGGCTGAGCCGCATTGCAAATCACCTTCCTGACGGTGTCCGTGCGGATATAAACCCTATGTGGGACATGTTGTCTGCCGACTTTGCCGCTGGTGCCGAGCGAGGCGTATTTGTGACGACGGAAATGGGCCCTTCTCCTACTTCGGCCTGGACTCGCATCGAATCGCGAATTCTCAACGAGCAAGGGATCAGAGTGCCTACCGTCATAACGGACTGGATGCCGTGGCAGCCACGGGCGCCGCGTCCAGCGCCAGTTGGGACGCCATAAAGGAAGGCTATGAGAATCAGCAGCCAGCCAAGTGAGTGGTCGCTATGGGGTGCAGGCAAAGACCTATCTCGTGTTGAGCTGCCCGAGGGTACCGTAGTATTCGGCGCTGAGTATCATACTGACAGCAAAACGTGGATTATTTTTACACGAGACATGGTGCGCATGAGAGATAGGGAGAATAAACTCGTGCCACTTATTCCGAGCGATGTACAGCGATTAGTAGCGTGGACACGGGAGCGGCTGGAAAAGGATGGGTCATCGGTAAGGCTTGACACAGAGCCGGGAGTATTTCAGGATCCACCCAAGGACGCCATTGGTTATGTAGAGTTTGATTACGAAAAGTGGAAGAGAGAACGCGGAGGCAATTCATAAAACCGGGGTGGATTGGGGGTCCTCCGTCCGAAGAGCATGGCCGTCGAACGCCTGTGTTTGTATATAACAGATAAAGAGGCCCGCGCGGCGTTCCGCTTGTCGGATGCGGAACTGTTGGAGCCGGGTCATTAAGTGTCGCACGAGCGATTGTTGCGTGCAGTCGCATCGTCTCGACTATGGCACCATCCGCGCTGGCGGGCTCGACGCCGTCGGCGAGCGAGACGCGTACGCACAACGCGGCCAACGAGCTGACGGGCACCACCAGCGGCTCGACGACCCGCACCCGTTACTACGACCAGGCGGGCAACCTGGTGCTGGTGACCAGCACCGCCGGCTCCACGACGACGCTGGTGGAGAAGACGGCCTACGACGCGTGGAACCGGCTGGTGAAGGTCGAGCGCCCGGTTCAGCTCTCGCAGATCACCACCGCCGACCCGCTGGACCGTGTGGAGCACCGCTACAACGGCCTGTCGTGGCGGACGGTGGAGTGGCGTCGCCAGGCGGCGCGGTCGGGGGGCGGGGGGACGCCGGCGTTCCTCGCCCAGGCGCGGTGGTTCACCTACACCGGCGCGTGGCAGGTGGCGCAGGAGCTGTCGCTGCGGCCGCTGTTCGGCGGCGACCACCGGTCGCTTGAGCAGCAGGTCTACGGGCTGCGCGGCGTCGACGACGCGGTGCTCCGCCGCGTCGACGGGGGGAAGGGGACAGGGGGCGTCAGCTCGTCGGACGACGGCGTGCCCGACGGGTGCTTCGCCGCCGACCTGCCCACCCTCGGCTCCACCCCGCCAGACGGGGCCGCCCTCGACGGCGGGTACTACCAGCTGACCGACAGCCAGTTCAGCGTCGTTGCGCACCTTGACGCGGCGACGGGGCTGGTCAGCAGGCGCTACGCCTACGACGCCTACGGCAAGCTCGAGAGCCACGCCCTGGCGGACATCAACGGAGAGACGATGTGCGGCGCGGGCGAGTGCTTCGTTGCCGGCACCATGGTGGTCACGCCGGACGGTCAACGGTCGATCGAGTCGTTCAGCGTGGGCGACCGCGTGCTGACGGGCGGCACCGACAACGACCCCCTGGCGATGACCGGCTACGGCGGGCCCCAGTACAAGTCCTACCAGCAGGTGTGTCCGAATGCTGCATCCCCGGAATTAGGGATGGCGCTATTCGGGTATCGCACCGTCGCATTTACTTTCAACTGACGTTCTGTGGACAAAGTGACCAATATGTCAACGCGCGGTAATCCGGATTGACAGCGGTGGAACGCTGTGTTACGTTCTCGTGCCGGCATGGCCATCACGACGATGGTGCGCGTGGCGCGTGTGTGGACTGAGGTGCCTCGGGTTGCGGAGGGTTCCATGAACTTGTCGTTTGTTGTCGCGGCATGCGCGGCGTGCTTGGTGGCCGTGAACCGCCTGGACGCACAGGTTTCCTGCTCTCCGGATGGCAACGGCACGCCGCCGTACCTGACTGTGTCGAACCCACCTGCCGCTTCGTGGCCGCTCGGCG
Organism: Phycisphaerales bacterium; assembly: GCA_035626935.1. Classification (GTDB taxonomy): domain Bacteria; phylum Planctomycetota; class Phycisphaerae; order Phycisphaerales; family UBA1924; genus JAJTGZ01. The sequence goes on from DASPMT010000242.1 coordinate 14,402, forward strand.
CGGGGTACCCGTCGCGCGCGTGGTATTCGGATCGGTTTGCCCCGCTCATCCGGCAAGGCGGTTCACCAAACCGGCTGTACTACCGGCCGACGCAGGCCGGGCAGTACCCGGCATCGGGGGGCACAAACGAGGGACGGTTCGGCGGGTTTCCGCTCAACCTCAGCCTGGGTGTCGGGCCGACACCGCCGGACTTCGCGGGATTGGGGACGGACGCTTCGTCGGCGCCGTCTCCGCTGGTGCCCGCTTCGGCGGCGCGGTTCGGGCTTCCGACAGCTCCGGAGGAGCGGGCGACGCTGGGGGGCGAGGTCGATCTGATCACCGGGTCACCGCTGATTGCGCACGCGGACCTGTCCCTGCCGTTTGGCGGCGCGGTGTTCCGTCACGTGCGGACGTACTCGGAGCCTTCGAGCGAGCTTTGGCACGAGCAGGAGGCGATGGAGGTGCCCGCGACCGATTCCATCCACGACCGTGGGGCGTTCCTTGCCGATGAGCTTTTCAGCGACTGGCACGGGCAGGGGTGGATGATGGGCGAGAGTCCGGTTTTTCTCTTCGACGCCGCGTACGAGACGCTCACCGCGCGTCCCGCCGATGAGGCGGCGCCCGCGGACACGACGCGCGTGTGCTACTTCATTCCGGATGCGCACCACAGCATTCCGTTCGTGCGCGTGGTGGAGGCGGGGGAGGCGCGGCCTCGGTACGTAGCTCTGCCGCACATCGACGCGATGATGACGGTGGATGACGGGACGTTCAACGAGTCGACGGGGGAGTGGACGAGTTTCCCCACGACGGTCTCGGTGTGGCTGCACGGCCGGACGGTGCGGTACCGGGTTCGGATTCAGCAGAACGCCGATGGGTCGCTGGCGGATGTTCCGGCTGCCGACGACGGGGTGAGCCTGCACGCGTCGCCGGCACTATCGAGCGGGCGCGGCACGGGGACGCCGGGGTGGGGACGGGTTGATCTGATCGAGGACCGGTATGGCAACCGCGTGGAGCTGGAGTACGGTGACGACCGGTATCGGACGGCGGGACAGGTGGGAGGATCGGGCTGTCACTACGTGCACCAGAACAGCAACGAGCGGGGGCAGTTGAAGGCGGCGCGGCTTTACGCGGCGGGGCCGGCTGAGGACCCGCCGGTGTGGACGGTGTTCTATCTGCACCGGTCGTTCAGGTCGGTGACGCGGTGGGGCTCGCCCGACACGACGCCGAGTCCGTTCCCGCCGGAGGATATCGACGAGGAGCCGTTCTTCAGCGTCTACCCGTACGTCTTCCCGTACCACCGTCAGAACGCGGTGATCGCGGTGTACGCGTACCGGGGCTACAAGGAGACGCCGGCGGTCTCGCTTACGCTTGATACGAAGTATTTCGAAGCGCTGCGGGACGGTCCGCCGAACGGGGCATCGTTCCCGCTGGAGCCCGGCGATCCGCCGATGCCGGCGGGTCCGACGGGCGACGACATGACGGCGTACTACCGCCGCTCGGAGCAGTTCGCGGAGTTTGCGCGGCAGAAGTTCGGGTTGCACGACGACTGGGCGCAGCGGTCGACGTACGTCTACAGCGACCCGACGCCGATGACGCTCAGGGTCGCCCACACGGAGCAATGGGAAGGGAACGGGGATGCGCCGCGGTTGCTGATCGCGCGGAGCGAAGCGCGGGACGCGCAGTTGTCGAAAGACACGGCCGAGCGCGTGTACCGCTACACGGGCCCGAAGATCCATAGCGAGCATTGGCTGCTGGACACGCTCTTCTTGACGCAGGTCTACTCGGGCACGGAGCTTGCGGCGGCGATTCGCTCGGCCAAGGCCGCAGCGGCGATCCCCGACCCTCTGCCCAACGGCCTGGAGCTTGCTCTCCGGGACGCCGAAGCGGATGCGGCGACGATCGCCACCGCCCGGCTGACGGCGCCGTGCTTCTCTGTCGACTCCGCGGGGAATGCGATCACCGGGCCCGGGACACTCACCACCCCATTGCATCGGATGGCGACGCGGTCGTTCCTGCGCGAGGATCTGGTGGACATCGATCCGCTGGCGTCCATGCCGATTCGTCCTCACCGGGTGCAGTCGGCGGTTGTGGATTTCCTGGGGTCGGTTGCGGGGAACGCCGCGGTGGTGACGTACGGCGGAGTCGAGTACTTCACGGCGCGCTCGTCGTCTGAGGCGGTCATCAGGAGCTACCGGCTGCAGCGGCTGCTGGTGCACCCGGGCGTGGCCTCCTTGCCGATGCCAACCGAGTTCTACGAGAACTTCCGGCTGATTCCTGAGGGTCCGAGTCAGGGGTACTTCCCGGAGAAACGGCCGCAGGTGGGGCGATCGGTGCTTCACTATCCCTACCGGTTCATTCTGCGTCCGGGCGACGTGAACGACCCCTCGGCGTGGCTGCCGGCGCAGGGGGCGGACCAGCCGACGTTCATCGCGGTCATCACCGGCGGCGAGACGCCGAACGCGGCCTCGACGGTTGCGCCGCGCTCGACCGACGAAGTCACGAGGCACATCCGCGTTGTGCAGATGAACGCGGCGGGGGTGGTGATCCGCGACACGCTGGTACCGTCGGACGGAGAGAGCCAACCGATTGAACAGATTCCAACCCTCGATGGCTCGGTCGTGAGGGATGCCCGCGGATCGGTGATCGAGCAGCGGAGCGCCGGGTATCACAGCCCTGAGAACCTGACGCCGGCCTCGGCGGGGCTGATCGAGGTCAGCGTGTACGACTACGCGGGGTATGTCTACTCCTCCGCCCAGTCGGCGTGGCTCAAGAAGACCGGCGGCGACATCCCGTCCCGCTTAAGCATGCTCTCGAAGCCCGACATGCCGGTGTACACGCAGCTTGTGGCGCGCGGGTTCAAGTTCGGCGACCAGTCATCGACATGGTACCTGACGCACTACTACGACTACCACGCGAACAACCCGGAGTTGGTGACGAAGGAAGTTGAGCTCGCGACGCCGATGGCGATGACGGTTGCGCCGACGGCGGCGGCGGTGCAGGGTGTGATGAACGCGATCACCTCGTTCGCCGCGGCGGACGCTGTGCGGACGCACGCGTACGAGTTCTACTCCGCGACGCAGGCGGCTGCCGCGGGGACGCCGCTCGCGGGGAGTCCGACGGTGACGAGCCTGCTTGGCCACCCCGCGCCGGCGACGGTCACGCTTCCGTTCGCGGATTTCGCGCGCGTGAAGCGGCATGTCACGGTGCACGCGAGGGTGACCGACAAGACCGGACTCGACCACCAGCTGGTTGAAATCGAGCGGTTTGACGGTAGCGGTCGACCGTCGGTGGTTGGACGGGGGTATCGGCAGGTAAGCACCGGCGCGATGTCGCTCGTCTTCAACGCGCAGCTTCGGCTGACGGACG
>DASPMT010000243.1:0-15013 GCA_035626935.1 Phycisphaerales bacterium
GGTCCCTCATCCATTCGAGCATGCACCGCGGTGACGGGCCGGGGCGCGCGGGCCGGTGATACGCCGGTGAGAAGAGCGTCAGGAGGACCGGCGGTGTTGGCCGCGCGGGGCCGATGCGTCGCATTGATCATTAGCAAGGGACGACCGCACCACCAACCGGAGCAGACCCGTGAAGACCACTCAGCTTGTTGAAGCCCCCGCCTCGAACGCGTCGCAACAGATCACGGCGCTGGGGTACGTGGAGGCCTACGACGCGGTGCTGAACGACGACTACGCGTTCGCCGCGTACAAGGAGACCGACGGCGACGGCTCGTGGCGCGTGCGCGTCAAGGCCCGCCACATGACGGGCGTGGTGTTTGAGCCCGAGGCGATGCGTCTGCAGGCGCGGGCCGCCGGCGCCCAGGGTAAGCCGTACTTCACGTGGGGTTCGGGCATCGATCCCTCGGCGGGTGACGGGCGCTGCGTTCAGTACCGCGTGCACGTGAGCGGCGGAAAGCCGGCGAGCGTCGAGGTGTTCGTGCAAGTCCGCAAGGCCGACGGCTCGGCCGACGAGGCCAAGAGCATGACGTTCGCATGGCCGGCGTGAGTGATCGGCCCCGCGCGTCTCCCCTTCAACCAATCCCACAGTGCACCCCCCACCCACCGGAGGCACGGCTATGCAGCAGATCATGGAGCGTCGGATTTTCCCCCCGCGGTTCCCCGAGATGGGGTTCGCGATGGACGTGCCCTCGGACTTTGTGTCGATGCCGCTGCCAGAGGAGGGTGTGAGCTTTGACTCGCCGGAGACGGTCGCGCCGCTGGGGCTCGCTTCGTCGCAGGTGGCGCTGGCGATCGTGGGCGTGGCGGCTCGGCCCGCGTACACGGAGGGCGCGGTCTCGCAGTGGCTCGGGTACCTGGCCCACCAACAGGGGATCGATCTCTCGCGCGCACGGCCGGGCATGGTCGGGCCGCACCCGGGTGTGCTGGCGGACGGACGCCAGATTCAAGACGGCACAGAGGTCTGGATGCGCGTGGGCGCGTTCGAGGACGGCGGGCGGCTGGTGCTCGTGACCGGGATGACGACCGCCGCGCTTGTGCCGAGCTTCGGCGAGGCGCTGGAGGCGGCGGTGCTGTCGGTGGCGCTGACCGATGGGAAGGGTCCGAGCGCGAACATCCTGCCGGAGGGGATGTGATGGGGCAGGACAAATACAAGGCGTGGGCCGAGCAGCGCGAGAGGGCGCGCGCCGGCCTGCTGATCAAGGCGCGAAACCTGATCGCCGCGGGCGATTTCGACGCGGCGGAGAAGACGGTGCGGGCCGCCGACGACTCGCTCGAAACGTCGGCCGCGCTGGGAAAGGTGTACCGCGAGTGCCTGCGGACCGCGGTCGCCGCGGGCGTGCGGCGCGAAACGGTCGAAGCGATTTTTCGTCGCGCCAAGCGGTGGGTGCCGTACACATACCCCGAGCCGCACACCCAGGTCGAAGCGGACAATTACGAGGCCGGGCGGGCGGAGGACATCGCAACACTCGAGAGGATCATGGGTCACGCGCCCGCGCCGCAACCGACACCCGTGAAGGGTGGTGGGCTGTGACGCTGGCGGTGGGCTACCTGTGGGTCTGCTGCGCCGTCGCGGTGGTCATGAGCGCGATGCTCGGATGCGCCGTCCTTCTTGGGGGTGCGGGCCGAAAAGGAGGCGCGAACTACTCGCCGTGGCCGCTTGTGGGCGCGGTCACGGCGGTCGGGCTGGCGCTGCAGACGGGGTACGTGGCGGCGCCGCTGGCGGTGCGCGCGGAGGGGAACTGGTGGATGTGGGTGCTGGTGAGCATGGCGCCGCTGGCCCTGGTCTCACTGTGCGCGGTGACGACGAACGTCGGGCTCTTCCTGCGTCAGGTCGCACGCAACGGCTGGGAGCGGACGCCGCGGGCTGGGGTGCTGACGGCGACGGCGCTGCTTGGCGGCGTCTATGTGTGCGCGCCGCTGGTGGTTTGGCTGGCGCGGACGTAATCCGAGCAGGGGCTCAACCATGCCCCTTCATCGAGCCGATAACAACCCTGACAGGGGCCTTCCGGGGTCTCTGTTGTGCGTTGCGCATCGCCGCCGGCCGGCGCCGTGTTGGGCGCCGGCGGCCCCCGCTCCTCCCACCGCCCGCGAAGAACGACTTATGCGAACCTTTGACCTCTGCGTGATTGGATCGGGACCGGGCGGCTCCAAGGCGGCGATCGCCGCGGCGAAGCTCGGGAAGAAGGTCGTCGTCATCGAGAAGATGGACGTCGTGGGCGGGGCGGCGATCAACACGGGCACGATCCCCAGCAAGGCGCTGCGTGAAGCGGTGATGGCGGTCACGTCGGCGCGCCAGGTGCTGACGAGCACGAGCATGGGCGCCGGCGGGCTGAGCGTGAACGCGGAACAGGAGCTGCAGCAGCTCATCGGGCAGTGCCACCGCGTGATCAGCGCGGAGGTGAACATCCTGCGGTCGCAGCTGCTTGGAAACGGGGTGGAGATCATGACGGGGATGGCGTCGTTCATCGACGCGCGCACGGTGAAGGTCGAGGGCCGGACGGGCTCGGAGACCGTGAAGGCCGACAACTTCGTGATCGGCGTGGGGACCAGCCCGGCACGCCCTTCGAACGTCGCGTTCGACAACGACACGCTGCTGACCAGCGACGAGGTGCTGCGGCTGGTGAAGCTCCCCAAGAGCATGATCGTCGTGGGCGGCGGCGTCATCGGCACCGAGTACGCGAGCATGCTGGCGGCGCTGGGAGTGCGCGTGACACTGATCGAAGGCCGGCCCCGGCTGCTGGAGTTCATCGACACCGAGATCGGCGAGGCGCTGCAGTACCACCTGCGCCAGATGGGGGTCACGCTGCGGATGGGAGAGAAAGTCGTCAGCATGAAGGCGATCGAAGCCCCCAAGGGCGCGCGTTCGTCCGACGGCAAGATGGCCGAAGCGACGCTCGAGAGCGGCAAAACGATCGTCGCCGACAGCCTGATGTACTGCGTGGGGCGCCAAGGGAGCACCGCCGGGCTCAACCTCGAGGCGGCGGGCCTGAGCGCCGACGCGCGCGGCCGGATCACCGTCGACGCCAACTACCGCACCAAGCAGGAACACATCTACGCCGTGGGCGACGTGATCGGATTCCCCGCGCTCGCCAGCACGAGCATGGAGCAGGGACGCCTGGCGGCCATGCACATGTACAACGAGCGGTGCGAGCAGTTCGCCGACCTGCTGCCGTACGGGATCTTCAGCATCCCGGAGATCAGCATGGTGGGATGGACCGAGGAAAGGCTCACCGCCGAGGGAATCCCCTTCGAGAGCGGGGTGGCCCAGTACCGCGAGATCGCGCGCGGCCAGTTGCTGGGAGACTCGATCGGAATGCTGAAGCTTCTCATCCACCAGGAGACGCACGCGGTGCTGGGGGCGCACGCGATCGGGAGCCAGGCGACCGAGCTGATCCACATCGCCCAGGCGGTGATGGCCTTCAAGGGGACGGTGGAGTACTTCGTAAACACGGTGTTCAACTACCCGACCCTGGCGGAGTGCTACAAGGTCGCGGCCTACAACGGGCTGAACAAGCTGCGCTCCACCTGAGCGCCGTACCGTTGCGCGATGCTGACGACGCTGGGCGACGGGTTCGGGATGGACACCCTCACGTTCGTGCTGTTCATGGTCATTGTCGCCATCGGCGGCGCCGGCTGGGTGATGCACAACCGCGAGCAGAAGAAACGCGCAGAGGCCGAGCGGCAGCTCGCGGGACAGTTCCGCGTTCACCAGCACGGCTCCGCCGAGCGCGACGCGCTGATGTTCGAGCAGCACCGCAGGATCAACGACCTGGGGATCGCGAAGCTGGAGGCGGAGGTGGCCCTTCTGCAGAGCCAGGTCAAGACGCGCATGGATGACGAGGACCGGCTGACCGCCGCGAGGGAGTTCCACGAGCTGTCGGTGGAGAAGACCAAGCTTGAGATCGACAGCCTGCGGCTGCACATCGCCGAGCAGCGGAAGAGGATTGACGACTGGGGGCTCGGCGGGCACGGGTGACCCGCCGCCTGCTCCAGGGGAGGGGGGGAGGGGCGGGGGGGAAGGGGCGCCTGAACCCAAGTCTGTCCGGGCGAAGCCGCGTCCGTGCTTGCGCACCGGGCTCTTATGCTTGTGGATGGCGAAGAAGGTGGCGACCAGGAAGGCGGCGATGGTGAAGGCGGAGGCTGAACCGCGTGAGAGCGTCTCGCGCCCCGTCTCGCTGGATGTGGTGATCGGCCAGAAGCGGGCGGTCGACATCCTGCGGGGAGCGCTGGCGGGTGAGCGGGTGCACCACGCGTGGATCTTCACCGGGCCGCCGGGGGTCGGAAAGTTCACCGCAGCGAGCGCCTTCGCGGCCGAACTGCTGGCGGGCCGCGGGGACGGCAGGGATCAGACGCTCGACCTGCTGCGCAGCGGAAGCCACCCGGACCTGCACGTGGTCGCCAAGGAGCTGGCGGAGCAGAGCCGCAAGGACACTGTCCGCAAGAGCAAGCAGACCTCGATCGCCAAGGAGGTGATCGACGAGTACCTGGCGGAGCCGGCGGCGCGTTCGCGCGTGGTCGAGAGCGGCTCGGCGGCGGGGAAGGTGTTCATCGTCGACGAGGCGGAGCTGATGCAGCCCGTCTCCCAGAACGCCGTGCTGAAGCTGCTCGAGGAGCCGCCGCTGGGGACGGTGATCATCCTTGTGACCACCGACGAGCACCGCCTGCTGCCGACGGTGCGGAGCCGGTGCCAGCGGGTGGCGTTCTTCCCGCTCGACTCGACGGCGCTGCAGGCGTGGCTGACCGCCAGCGGGCTGACGCTCGAAGGGCCCGAACGCGACTGGCTGATGGCGTACGCCGGCGGGGCGCCGGGTCAGATCGTGTCGGCGCAGCGGGCGGGCCTCTTCACCTGGCACACGAAGCTCGACAGGATGCTGACGGCGCTGGGGGCCGGACAAGCCGAAGGCGTCGCCGGGCTGGGAGCGGCCATGGCGTCGCTGGTGGAGGAGCGGGCCAAGGCGCTGCAGGAGGAGAACGAGAAAGCGAGCAAAGAGACCGCCAACCGCGTCTGGTGCAAGCGCATGCTCTCCTTCGTTGCCGAGCGGCTGCGGCGGCAGATGATCGGTGCGGCGCGCGGCGGGCCGTCTCAGGCAGAACGGGCGGCGGCGATGGCGGCGGCGCTCGACGCGGTATCGGCGGCCGAACGCCAGCTCGACAGCAACGTCCGCTACGACGGCGTGCTCGACAACCTGGTGGCGCAGATCGCGTCAGGCCGGGCGGGGCTCAGCCTCATGCCCGTACACTGAACCCGCCGACACCCTCGGTCGCCCGCTCGGTGGCGTCGAGGTTGGCGGCGGTGGCGTCCGCCAGGACGCGTCCCTGCTCGCCGGCGACGGCGTTCATGAGCAGCGACCATGTCTCACGCTCGTAGTTGAGCAGCCCGATGACCTCGTCCGCGGCTGCAATGTCCTTGCTGTGGCTGGCGGTCACCAGGCGCGAGATCATATAGGTGTACAGGGCGCGGAGCTGGTCCAGGAGGGTGTTGTCCGCGCCGGGCGTGGTGTCGGGCTTCATGCTGGTGATGAGCTCGACGATGATGGCGCGTGTGCGGGTGAAGCCGTTGAACGACTGCTCGAAGTTCTTCGCCGCCAGCCCGTCGCGCCCCTGCGTGCAGAACCGCACCGCCCCGTCCAGGAGCATCAGCCGCAGCTCCTCGCGGCTGGCGGTCATGACCTTGGTGGCGAGGTACTGGTTCGCTTTGTGCTGCGGAGTGGCCATCGCGGTGATGATCGGACCTTTCCGGGCGCGGCTTCAGCCGTCCGGGTGCGGGATGAACGCAAACAGAAGGTGGTGCTTTTACCCGCCGAGGTAGGAGATCGAGGAGAGGGAGCCCGACTGGCTCTGGAGCTTGCCGATCGCCGCCTCCATCGCCGTGAACTGATTCTGCAGGATGGTCCGGCGGCTCGCCAGGCGGGAATCGATGCGGGCGATCTGGGCGTTCTGCGCCTTGATCTGCGAATCCAGCAGGGTGCTCTTGCGGGCGAGCTTGCCGTCGGTGCTGCGGGTGAACAGCTCGAGCTGGTCGGCCATGATCTCAAACACGCCGCGGGTCGTGATGGCGCCGGCGACGTTCTCGGTGACGCGCCCGACGACGTTGCCGTTCGAATCGAGGATGTCGCGCGCGCTGGAGTTGGCGGCCTGCACGCGCCCGGAGAACAGGTCGGCAACGCCCTGGGGGTCGCGCTCGAGCGCGGCGCGGAGCTTCTCCTCCTTCAGCTCCAGCTGGCCGCTGCCGTTCAGGCGGACGCCGACGTCGAAGAGGTACTGGTACTGGCTGTTGACGCCCTGCGCCTTGGACTGCAGCAGGCTGGTGACCGAGCGGCGGAGCTCCTGGCTGGTCGAGTCGCCCAGCAGCACGCCGCGCGTGTTGGTGTCCGCGTCGTACTTCGAGCGGCTGTCGACGGAGTTGAGCAGGGCGTTGAAGGCGGTGACGAACTTGCCCACCTGCTCGACGATTGCGTCGTTGTCGGCGGTGACCGAGACGCTGGTGGGCGTCGAGCTCGTGCTGATGAGGTTGAGCGTGACGCCGGGCACGGCGTTGGTGACGGAGTTGGCGGTGCTCTCGATGGCCAGGGCGCGGGTCGGGTCGTCGCTGCCGTAAAAGAGCAGCGCGTTGCGCGCCTGGGCGACGGTGGTAAGGCCGATGTTGACCGAGCCGGTGTCGATCGAGACCGCGCCCGCCGAGCCGCTCAGCCGGCTGGTGACGCTCAGGCGGAACGGGTTGGCGCTGCCGTCGTTGATGATGCTGGCCATCAGGCCCACTCCGGCCGAGTTGATGGCCTCGGAGACCTCGGTGAGCGTATCGGCCGGGTCGATGGTGATCACGCGCTCGTACGAGCCGTCGATGCGGTTGGCCAGGCCCGTGCCGGTGGACGTCGAATTGAGGTTCAAGTTGCGCGCGGCCGAGCCCGAGATGTCCCGCACCGTGATCGGCGTCGCGGCCGAGCCGTCGGTCGACTCGATGAGGATGCCGTCGCCCGTGTCGTTGAGGCGCGCCCGGGTCTTGTTGGTCGAGTTGTCGATGTTGCTGTTGATCTGATCGATCAGGTCGCCCACGGTGCGCTGCGAGGAGGTGATGTTCACCTGCACCGCAGGGCCGCCGGCGGTGACGATCTCGATGCGCCCCTCGCCGATGCCGCGACGCCCGTTGAGCTCGCTCAGGAGGGTGCTGCGCCCGATCCACTGGCGCTGCGTGCGGGCGCCGGTGATCGACGACGCGGAGGTGGGGTCCTGCTGCAGGCCGAAGGCGTCGGCGACGGTGCCGCTGACGCTGAACTGGTTCGAGCCGGTGGTGTTGTCGGTGATGACAAAGCGTGTCCCGGTCGAGTCGAGCGAGAGTGTCGCCTTGCCCGCCGTCTGGCTGTTGAAGTGCGCGATGAAGTCGCTGACCGAGCCGGTGACGTCCTCCGCGCTTACGTTCAGTGCGTTGATGATGGTGCCGTCGTGGAGATCGAGCCGGATGTCGTCGGGCGCTACCGTCGTGCCGCCGAGCAGCCGCGTCATGCTGACGCTGTTGAGCTTGCTCTGCAGCTTCGTGCCGGTGAGCGAGACGTTGGCGACCGACCCGAGGATGCCAAGGTCCGCCGCGGTCGTGCCGCTGCCGCTCTCGGTGACCGTCAGCGACTGGGCGGTCGAGCCCGTGTTGTCGATGATGCGGATCGAGCTGAGCCGGTTGGACGCGGGCGTGACCGTGCCGTCGTCGGGCGCGATCACCGCGGTGATGGCGCCGCCGCCGGCGGCGTTGATGCGGTTGATCACGTCGCCCAGGGTGGTCGCGGCCGAGCCGATGCGGTTGTTGCTGCCGTCGAACACGTCGCCGATGCTGACCTTGTGCTGCCCGCCCGCGCGGTCGGTGATCATGAAGTCGTAGGCGCCGCCCAGGTTGCCGGTGTTCGAGTAGCCGACGCCCAGCCCGTCGTTCAGCGACGACAGACGCGTGTTGGCCCCCAGGCGGTTGATGCGCGTGCCGACGATCGTGCCCGCGCCCGAGCCGCTCAGGCCCAGGTCGGCGGCGGTGGTCACGGTCCCCTCGCTCGCGACGGTGATCGACCCGACGCCGCCGGCCGAGTCGGTGAGGGTCAGCCCGTTGCCGTCGCTGCTGACGGCGACGCGGAACTTCCCCACCCCCGCGTCGTTGATGGCGGTGATGGCGTCGTTGAGCGTGGTGGCCCGGGTGAGGTCGACGGTGGTGCGCGAGCCCGCGGAGTCGGTGACGATGATGCGCCCGCGCTGCACGCCGTTGCCGCCGTTGAGCTGGTTCAGCGCCACGTCGGTGTCCATGCGGCCGCGCGCGTCCTCGACGATGACCTGCGAGACGCCGACGCCGCTCACGGTGCTGTCGGCGAAGCCGCGCGAGAGGGTCTGCTGCGCGCTGGCGAGCCGGGCGACGCTGACGCTGTACTGGCCGGCGGGAGCGCCCACCGCGGCCGTAGCCGTCACGACGGTCTCCGCGGCGCTGTGAGCCTTGGCCGTACGGAAGACCTGGTTGAGGCGGAAGCTCTGAGCGAGCGTGCGGAGAGCGCTCGTCTTGCTGGAGACGTCGAGGAACGCGGCCTGGATCTTCTGATAGCCGGCGATGCGGGCCTGCGCCGAGGTCTTTGGCCTGGACTCCAGCGCGATGAGCTGGTCGATGATCTGGCCGGCATTGATGCCGCTGAACGCGCCGACGGTTGAGGTGATGGCCATTGAACGCTCCGTTCCTTCGATCGAACCCCCCGCTGATGCTCCTACGCCGCCTTGCCGTGCGGCCTCGCATGCGCCGCCGGGGGTGTCACCAGACCCAGCCCGTTGATGGGGCTGGAGCGCGGCCATGTCGGCCGGTCGAGACCCTTGGCCCGGAGGATCAGCACGTCCTGTGCCCACTGGGCCAGCATCCGCCGGTACATCGCCTTGGCTTTTCCGATCCGTTCCGTGGCGTCCATGCGCTGGCTCCCGCGAGGGGTTGTCCGCGTGCGCCCGGGGGGCGCACCGTAAGGATCAACATCGGCCCCCCACCCTCCCTTCCTGAAGGTGGGCAGTCCGAGAATCTGACTGAGCAGGACGGCCGAAACTGCGCATCCGGACAGATGGCGCAGCGGTCGCGCTTACAGGGCGCAAAGGCTGCACCGCCACCCGCTCGTGGGCCCAGGTGGCGGTACGGCGGGGGCGGACCGATACACTCTCGCCCCGCTTGCCATGCCGGCGCCTGTCCGTCAGCCGCCCCGCTGCCAATCCTTCCTCCGCGTTCAGCCCTCGCTCGCCCGCCTCGCCACCGCAATGACCCTCCCCCGCCCGATCCCGATGCTGCTCGCCGCCCTGGGCGTCCTTGTGCTCCTCTCGACGGCGGCAGGGATCTACCTCACCTTCACACAGTCGCCGCCGGCCTGGTTCTTCTTCGGCTTCGAGCTGGTGATCATCATCGGCGCGGTCTTCCTGGTGCTCCTCGGACTGGGAAAGATCAAGGAAGGACCGGCCATCACGCTGCTGTGCTGCGCCGGCGCGATCGGTGTCGGCGCCCTGCTGGGGTGGAAGGGCACGGGCCAACAGATCAACAACCACAGCATCACCTGGCTCGTCGCCCCGCGGGCGCTCATCGCCGGCGTGCTGCTGATCGTCGCCGCCGCGGAACTTGCGGTCCGCGATCCCAGGCGGACGCTGCCGCGGCTGGGGTGGGGCGTGGGCCTGACGCTCCCGCTCCTGGCGATGCTCGGTCTCTACGCGAACGGAACGCTGTCGGGTGTCATCGGGCGCGTGGGGGTGAACTCTCCCGCCCTCGCCTTTGGCATCTGGATGGTGCTCGGCCTGATCGCCGGCGCACTGGTCAGAGCAGCGGGCCACATGTTCATCACGGGGTTTGCGATCGGTGTTCAGGCGTGGGACCGGAAACCGTCGCCGCCGCGTGCCGGACCGGGGCGGCCAACCGCTCAGGTTGCGCCAGCCGCGCAAGCCACTGCGTCAACGCCGACGAGCACGCCGAGCGGTACGCCGGGTTGATCCACAGGTCGTTGTGACGCGCGCCCGGCAGGCTTACCGCCTCACCATGCGGCGCTGAGGCTGCGATGACGCGCCCCCCCTCGATCGGGCAGACCGGGTCCTCTTCGCCGTGCAGCACCAGCACCGGCACGTTGAGCCGAGCGGCGTGGACGGCGCGGTCGAACGGCCCCCCCACCTGCTGCCAAGCCGCTCCGCCGATCGACGTGAGTGCCACCCGCAGCATGCCAAGGCCGGGCAACCCCCGCGCGCTCATGACGCGCGAAGCCGGAACCTGCGGGAGGGTGTACGGCGCCTCGGTGGCGACGCCGATGACGCGCGGGTGACCGCCGGCGACAATCGAGACGCCGGCGCCCAGGGACCAGCCGAAGAGGACCACCGCCCCGTCGGTCTTCTCGATCAGCGCTGACAGGTCCGCTGCTTCGTCGCATCCGAGCCGGCAGGGACCGGCGCCGGGAGGAGCGTCGCCGTGCCCGGGCAGGTCCCACAGCAGAACGCGCGAGGCCGCGGGAACAAACGGCTCAAGCCGCAGCAGACCGCCAAGTCGGCCGTCTCCCCATCCGTGTGTGAGGATGACCGTCGGCCCCGCCGGGTTGTCACCGGGAATGTCCCACACCGGCAGGTGCCCCCGCCCGCTCGGCCGCTCGAGCGACCACTCGGTGAAGGCGCGCGGGCCGACGCCGAAGCGCGCCGAGTCAAGCTCGTCGGGGGCGCCGGGCTGGTTGCGCGCCACGGCCGTGCCATAGGTTCGGCGCGGCGGGTTGCGCAGCGCGCTGCGCGCGTAGAGCACCCCCGCGCACCAGGCGATCGCAAACCCGATCGCCAGCAGCAGCGCAAGGCCGAGCCAGTCGGCATCGGCAATGCGCACGGTCACCGCCAGCGTCTGCCCGGACATCAGCGCCACAGCAGGTTCGCCAGGTCGTTGTAGGTCGTCATGAGAAAAACCGCGCCGATCAGGGCGAGCCCCACCAGCGCCGCCACGTTCTGCACCGCGGGGCTCACCGGCCTGCCGGTGAACTGCTCCCACAGCAGGAAGCAGAAGTGCCCCCCGTCGACGATGGGGAGCGGCAGGAAGTTGACCACCGCCAGGTTCACGCTCACCGCCGCCATGAAGAACAGGAGCCAGATCGCCCCTTTGCCCGCCAGCCGAGTGCCGACGTCAGCGATCCCGATCGGACCTTTGAGGTGCTCGACCTTGACCGTGCCTTGGAAAAGCCGCGCGAAGGTGAGGTAGGTCGTGAGGACCATCTTCTTCGTTTCGTCGAGCCCTTTGGCCACGGCGGCAACGGGGCCGGAGCGCTGCAGCACCACCTCGGCGGGCTTGAAGAACTCACGGCCGATGGGGGACTGCCACCCCAACCCGGCGATCGCTTCGGCGTCCGCGTCGTCAAGGTGAAGCACCAACGGCTTGGTGGCCGGAGTCGTTTCTGACGCGGCCCCGGGCACTTCAACCGTGAGGTGCACATCCCGCAGACCGGTTGCAATCACCGTCTGCAGAGCGGTGCGAACGTCAAGCAGCGTGGCCGTTTCCTGGCTACCCACGCGCACGACCCGACTGCCCGGAGTTACGTCGGCTTCCGACGCGGCGATGCCTCGATCGGCGGCGCGTGCATCGCCGCCCTCAAAGACCTTGCCACGCGGGAAGCGGGTGATCAGGGACGTCGTGCGGGCCGTGGTCATGGCGTCGAAGCCGATCTTCCCCGCGACGACGGGAACCTTCTTGAGGTCGACGAGCTTCCCGGCACGCAGAACAGTCACGGCGATTGGACTGTCTCCCGACGCGACAATCTGGCGCATCCCCTCCTCCAGCCCCGGGAACTGAATATCCCCGAGCCTCGCGAAGATGTCCCCGTCCATCAGGCCGGCCTTCTTCGCGGTGTCGGACTGCACCGAACGGACCGCCATGACGGGCGTAAGGCCCGCCAGGTGCTCGAACGTGTGCGACACACCCTCCCGTTCGACAGTGGCGATTTGCAGCTCGGGCTGCGGCGTCAACGTGACCTCGACGACGGGTGAGCCCTTCTCTTCACCGGCCGTGCGCCAGCGGGTCACAAACGGCCGGCCGCCGCTGCGCGACGCGGTCTCGTTGAAATCGAGGTAGTCCAGTTCTCGCCCCGTCTCGTCGACGAGCGTCATGCCCGGCAGCACGCCCGCGGCGCCGCGCCGCGCAAGCGCATCGGTGAACTTCTTCGCCTCCGCCTCGTCGGCGGGCGTGTCGATCGTGCCGGAGAACGCCGGGGCTACGCCCAGCGAGAGCATGCCGCTCCCGGGGTCCACCTTCGGCTGGGCGATGAAGGTGATCGGGTCAGGCTCCCCGCGGCGTCGAACGGTGACCGGCAGCGGCCGGTCCTTGCGGCTCATCGCCACCGCCAGCGAGATGTCCTTGAACGCCTCGACCTCCTCGTCTCCCACGGTGAGAACCGTGTCGCCGGGCTGCAACCCGGTGAGGACGCGGTTGCCGACGTTGGCGGTGGCGGTCGTCGCGGGCGTGCCCGGCACGACCAGGCCGATCCGTGGCGACTCGGTGCGCAGCCCGTAGGAGAAAACGATCACGAAGAGGATGGCGGCGGTGACGATGTTCATCACGACGCCTGCGCTGATCACCACCATCCGCTTGTAGACCGGAGCGCGGCTGAAGCTGTCGGGCTCGCTGCTCGTGGCGGCCGGGTCGCTGTCGTCCTGCCCCAGCATCTTGACGTAGCCGCCCAGCGGGAGGACGTTCAGGCGGTACTCGGTGGGGCTGATGTGCGCGGCCGCGTCGCCGTAAACGCCCGCAAGCCCGCCCGCGCGTTGCTCGACGACTCTTCGTTCCTGCAGCCGGCGCAGGTACTCCTTCTCGCTGCTGCCGCGCCGGAACCCCATCCCTTTCCGGTAGCTGAACGCCGCCGGCCCGAAGCCCAGCGCGAAAGCGAGCACGCGGATGCGGGCCCACCGCGCCGCGGCGAAGTGGCCGAGTTCATGAAGAAAGATGATCAGGCTGAAGCCGATCACCACAAGCACAAGGTCACCGACGGTTCCGAGCATGGAGTCCCCTATCGGGTGATGGTACAGGGGCGGGAGAGCGAACGGTTCGACGGCCCGTATCCTGCCGTATGGCGACGACGGCCGACCGGTCACAGATTGAGGGGTTCTGGGGATGGTTCCGGCAGAACAAGGCTCGGATGGACGCTCTGGACGACCCGGACGAGCCGTTCTGGGATGAGGCCCTGGCAGCGCTCAGGAAGGTGCACCCCGACCTGACGTTCGCCCTTTCGGCCCACGAGGGAGCCGCGAAGGCGTCCGACCGCGAGTTCGTGGTCACCGCGTCGTGCGACGCCGGCCTCTTCCCACTGGTCGATGCCCTGGTGGCGGCGGCGCCCAAGCTGCCCGGGTGGCAGTGGGTCGCGCTCAAGCCGCCCATGGGGTTCGACTTCGTCTCAGACTTCGAGGACCTGACGCTGGACCCGCGCGAGATGTGGTTCTTCCCGGTGCGCGACTCGGCCAGGCCGCGCGAGCTGGCGCTGCGGGTCGGCGTGCCCGGCTACACCAAGCGGCGCGCGGACCAGTATTTCGAGGCCGTGGCGATGATCCTGGAGTCGGGCCTGGGGGAACGCGCCGCCACCGAGCTCGCCGACCTGCACGTTGTGCCGCTCCCGGAAAAACTGAAGGCGGAGGGGTACGCCCCGCTGAAGGAGCTCCCGGCGTACATCGAGTGGAACCGCGCCCACCGCCTCCCGTCGCGCGGATGGTGCGGCGTTATCGAGTGGAAGGCCGCGGCGGGCTCCCCCTCCCCCAACCGGTAACACGCCCCTCACGTGCAAGCCACCCTCAGACTCTTCGCCGCCCTCGTGCCCGACGCGCCGTCGGCCGACGCGCTGCAGGCGGCGGCTGAGGCGATGAGCGGACGCCTGCCGCCGCACCGCGTGATCCCCGCGGCGCAGCTCCACATGACGCTCGCCTTCATCGGCGATACGCGCGTCAAAGAGCTGCGCGAAGTAAAGGAGTCGGTGGACCGTTCGTGCGCAGGCCTCGATCCCTTCACGCTGACCGCACGGCAGATCGTCACCATCCCCACGCCGGAGAATGGAGGACCGCCCCGTCTCATCGCGGCCGTCACCGATGCGCCGCCGACGCTGCTGGAGGTCCAGCGCCGGCTCGCGCAGCGCCTGACAAAGCCGAAGAAGAACGGCCGCCGATCGCGCTTCCTCCCTCACCTCACGCTCGCGCGATACCGCCACGGGGAGACGTCCGACCCGCACGACGTTCAACTGGCGGCGCCGGTCTCGTGGCTGGCCGAAGCCGTGACCCTGTACGCCTCGACGCTCACCGCCGGCGGCTCCATCTACAGCGAGGTGCACCGGGCGGCGCTCAAGTAGCGTCCGGCACCCCGTCAGGCGGTAACGCTTACACTGCACCACTTTTCCGGAGCCTCCCGATGCGGACCGCCGTGCGTCGCCCCGCCTTGCTCGCGTTCCTGTCAGTCGCCATCCTCGCCCGCCTTGCCGGCGCCGAACCGTGGTCGGGCGAGGGTGTGTTCGACACCAGCGGCCGGATCGTGCGCTTCTACCCGCAAGGCCTCTCGGCCGCGAACACGTCCCCCTCCTACGCGACAGAGCGGATCATCCCGGCCGCCGGCGAGGTGAAGGGAGACTCCGACATCGCCCCCGCGTTCAACAGCTCGCCCGCGAGCGGCGCTTCACCCGCGGTCTTTTCCGTCCGTTTCACCGTCGGGAAAGGGACGTCGCTCTACGGGACCGGAGAGATCGGCGGCCCGCTCCTGCGCAACGGGCGCACCAGCACCCTCTGGAACACCGACGCCTACGGCTACAAGCCCGAAGCCGAGTCGCTCTACCAGAGCCACCCCTGGGTGCTGGCCGTGCGTGCCGACGGCACCGCCTTCGGCGTGCTGGCCGACACCACGTGGCGCACGAAGATCGACCTGACCGACGGAATCACCTTCAAAGGTGAGGGCGCCCCGTTCCCGGTCTACGTCGTCTCCGGCGCCTCACCGCAGGAGGTGATGGAGGGG
>DASPMT010000244.1:0-3922 GCA_035626935.1 Phycisphaerales bacterium
GCAGTCGACGATGCACACGGGGAACTATGAGAAGACGGGGCAGGAGGGGGGCTTCCGGTCCAACATCCGGAACATGGACAAGCAGCGCGAGCTTGAGGACCAGGACCGGATCTCCAAGACCGACAGCGTCCTTGACCGCAACGTGGCGACGACGAAGGCGGCGCACGAGGCGAACCCGGGCGACCGGCCGCTGATCGCGCGGTACGTGAAGGCGCTGACGGAGCGCGGGACGCCGTCGGACGAGGAGACGGCGCACGCGCTGCTGATGAAGACGTACAAGGAGACGCAGGAGTTCCGCTTCCGCGCCGACGCGGGGGCACTGCGCATGAAGCAGGGGCGAAAGAGGCTGCGCGAGCTGAAGCTCGCGATGGACGCCAGCGCGGGGGACGCGGCTGCCAGACAGGCGTACCTCGACGCCGACAGGGCGCAGGTGCAGCTTGAAACGGCCGAGTTTGAGGGGATGGTGGCCGCCTACCCGACGAACCTCGCGGCGAAGTACGAGCTGGGGGTGCGGTACTTGGCGGCCAACCGCCACACCGACGCGATCGGGCAGCTCCAGCAGGCCAAGAGCGACGGCAAGCTGAAGCACCAGGCGGCGCTCAAGCTGGGTCTGGCGTTTCTGGCGATCGAGTGGAACGATGAGGCGGTGGAGACGCTTCGGGCGGCCGCGGGGGAGTATCCGGACCCCAACGACGAGATGGGGATGGAGCTGCGTTACGAACTAATGGTGGCGCTGATGAAGAAGGCGCAGTCGGCCCGCGACCTCGGGAGCGCCGAGGAGGCGGACAGGCTGGCGAGCGCGATCGGCATGCAGAACATCGCTTACAAGGACATCCGCGACAAGCGGACGGCGATCAAGGCGCTGGTGACGGAGCTCAAGGGGTGAGGCGAGAGGACGCGGGCCGGTCGCGAGAGGAAGGGGAATCCATGGGCGGGATCGGCGGGGTGACGGGGGCCAAGGCGACGATCGTGGTGCCTGCGCGGCTGGCGTCGACGCGGCTGCCGGAGAAGGTGCTGCTGTCGGAGACGGGGCGCCCGATGGTGCAGCACGTCGTCGAGGGGGCGGGACGGGCGAGGTGCGCCGGCGCGGTGGTCGTCGCGACGGACTCGGAGCGCGTGGCCGGAGCGCTGCGGGCGTTCGGGACGCGGGTGGTGATGACGCGGGAGGATCATCCCAACGGGACGAGCAGGTTGTGCGAGGCCGCGGCCTTGCTGGGGCTGAGGGATGACGACCTGGTGGTGAACGCGCAGGGAGACGAGCCGGAGATGCCGGCCGAGGTGATCGACGCGGCGGTGGCGGCGCTTGTCGCGACGCCGGCGGCGGTCGTGGGGACGGTGTGCTGCGGCTTTGGCGAGGGGGAGGATGCGGGGAACCCGAACATCGTCAAGGTGGTGCGGCGGGGGGACGGGTGCGCGCTCTACTTCTCGCGGTCACGGGTACCGCTGGATCGGGACGGGCGCGGAGGGACGGACGCCGAGCCGCTGCGTCACGTGGGGGTGTACGTCTACCGGGTGGCGTTCCTGAAGCGGTACGTGGGGATGGCGAGCACGCCTCTGGAGCGGGCCGAGAGCCTGGAGCAGCTGCGGGTGCTGGAGAGCGGGTACGGGATCGCGGTGGCGCGGTGCGACGCGGCGCGCGGGCTGACGGGGATCGACACGCGCGAGCAGTACGACGAGTTTGTGCGGCGGTGGAAGGCGAAGTAAGTCGGCCCGGCGGACCGTGGGCCACTCAAGCGGAGGAGCGGGCGATGAGCGTGACGTTTCCGGCGGGGTTCAGGGCGGCGGCGGCGACGGCGGGGCTGAAACCGTCGGGGAAGAGCGACCTGTTGCTGCTCGTGCGGGATCCGTCGCCGAGTTCGGCGTTCGCGGCGGTGTTCACGACAAACCAGATCGTCGGTGCGCCGGTGGCGATCGGGCGGGACCAGCGGTTCCGGCACCTGCGCGGGCAGTTGCGGGCGCCGCGGGCGCTGCTGGTGAACGCGGGGAACAGCAACGCGGCGACGGGCGAGAAGGGGATCGCCGACGCGAAGCGATGCATGGAGGCCGTGGCGGCGCTTGTGAAGTGCGCGGCGGACGAGGTCGTGGTATCGTCGACGGGGGTGATCGGCCGGCCGCTGCCTGTCGAGAAGATCACCGGGGCGTTGGGAGGCCTGACGGCGGGGCTGGCGCGCGGGGAGGAGGCGGACGCGGCGGCGGCGGCGGCGATCATGACGACTGACCTTGTGCCGAAGGCGGCGCGGCGGGAGGTCGTCGCGCCCGGCGGAGTGGTGCGGATCGGCGCGGTGGCCAAGGGGAGCGGGATGATCGCCCCGCGCCTGGATTCGCCGGCGCACGCCCCCACTCCTTCGGCGACGATGCTGGCGTTCATCACGACGGACGCGTCGATCGGTTCTCGCGACCTGCAGGTGCTTCTTGAGGAGGCTTGCGCGGGGAGCTTCAACCGGATCAGCGTGGACAACCACCCGTCGTGCTCGGACTCGGTGGTCTGCCTGGCGAGCGGCAAGAGCGGCGTGCGCGTCGAGAAGGGGACGAAGGAGTGGAGCGCGTTCGCGGAAGCGTTCACGGACGTGTGCCGCGAGCTGAGCGAGAAGGTGGTGACCGACGGGGAGGGAGCCACGCGGGTGTTCAAGGTGACGGTGAGGGGCGCGGCGAGCAGCGGCGACGCGGAGAAGATGGCTCGCGAGGTGGTGAACTCGCCGCTGGTGAAGTGCGCCGTTCACGGGCGCGATCCGAACTGGGGGCGGATCGTGACGGCGGCGGGGAACGCGGGCGTGCGGTTCGACCCGGCCCAGGCGGGGCTGACGATCGGTCCGGTGGAGGTGTACCGCGGGGGGATGCCGGTGGTGGAGGCGCTGGGGGACCCGCGGCTGAAGGAGGCGATGGCGGCGGCGCGCGTGGAGTGCGTGCTGACTGTCGGCGCCGGTAAGGGGGAGTCGTGGATGCTTGGGTGCGATCTCAGCAAGGAGTACGTGGCGATCAACGCCGAGTACACCACGTGAAGGTCAGAGCGCACTGCGGATAAGCACTACGACGAGCAGCAGCAGCGGCAGAGCAGCGATCGCCAGCAGGGTGACGCCGGCGGAGATCTGCCAGTGCACCCGGGGGATATCCCTTTCAGCCGCGGAAGCGGCGTGACTGGAGCACTCGGGGCAGACGGCGCCCGGCTTGAGTCCGCTCAGGTCGTAGCCGCAGGCGCTGCAGGAGCGCGCACGCCGGCGGAACAGCCCGAGCGTGAGCAGGATCAAGCCGAGCGGCGCAGCCGCGAAGAAGAGGACCGCCAGATAGATCACCCAAGGTGCGATCACGGCAAAGTCTACGGGCCGGTGGTAGCATCGCCCATGGCCGAGCGGGTGCGCATCACGGACGTCTCGCCGCGGGACGGGCTGCAGAACGAGGCGGGGGTAATCCCGGCCTTGGAGAAGGTGCGGCTGGTGGAGCTGCTGTGCGCGACGGGGGTGGATGAGGTCGAGGTGACGAGCTTTGTTTCGGCGAAGTGGGTGCCGCAGCTCGGGGATGCGCGGGAGGTGTTCGAGGGGCTTGCAGGGCTGGGGCTTACTCCCCTCCCCGGAGGGGAGGGGGGGGTGCGTCAGCCGGTTTTGTCGGTGCTTGTGCCGAACGAGCGCGGGATGCAGAGCGCGCTTGAGGTGCACGGTCGCGGCCGGTTGATCGGAAAGGTCTCGGTATTCACGGCGGCCTCCGAGACCTTTTCGCAGCGCAACACCAATGCGGCAATCGCGGAAACACTTGAACGCTTCAAGCCGGTGATCGCCGCTGCACGGGAGAACAGATTGCCGGTTCGTGGCTACATTTCGTGCGCCGTCGAGTGTCCGTTTGAGGGGCCGGTTGCGCCTGCGAAGGTGGCCGATGTCGCGGCTCAGCTGGTGCGGCTGGGGGTTGATGAGATCGACCTGGGCGACACGAT
>DASPMT010000245.1:0-6255 GCA_035626935.1 Phycisphaerales bacterium
TGCCGCACGGCAGCATCGGTTATCAATCGATCTTCGCCGCCGGTGTCACCCTCTTCATCATGACGCTCGCGTTCAACATCGGCGGCTTCTTCCTCCGTCGCCGCTTCCGGGAGGCGTACTGAGCCGTGATCAGCATCGACCGCGCCATCGCGAAACGCAGGCTCCAGGACGCGTTGTTCAACGGGCTGGGATGGGTCTGTTTGCTGCTTGTGATCGGCGCCCTGAGCATCCTTCTCGTCGACCTGGCCATCGATGGCCTCGGCCGCATCAACTGGCAGTTCCTGACGTCGTTCCCCTCGCGCCGACCCGGCCAGGCAGGCATCCTGTCCGCGTGGGTCGGCACCCTGCTGGTGATGCTCGTCACCGTCTGCACCGCCATCCCGCTGGGTGTCGCTGCGGGCGTCTACCTCGAGGAGTACGCCAAGAAGAACTGGTTCACGTCGATCATCGAGATTAACATCGCGAACCTGGCGGGCGTCCCATCGATCATTTACGGGCTGATGGCGCTGGGTCTGTTCGTCTACGCGTTCGGCCTCGGCCAGAGCATCGCCGCCGCGGGGCTCACGCTGGGCATCCTCATCCTCCCGATCATCATCGTCTCGACGCGCGAAGCGCTCCGCTCGATCCCTTTGCACATCCGCGAAGCCGCGTACGGGCTGGGCGCCACGCGCTGGCAGGTGATCCGTCACCACCTGCTGCCCTACTCGACGGCGGGCATCGCCACGGGCGCGATCATCGGCGTCTCGCGGGCCATCGGCGAGACGGCGCCGCTGGTCACCATCGGCGCCCTGACGTTCATCGCGTTCCTGCCCCCCGCTCCGATCACAACCGACCCGGAGTTGACGCTCCAGCCGTTCAAGTGGCTTGGCTCCCCGTTCACGGTGCTGCCGATCCAGATGTTCAACTGGGTGTCGCGGCCCGGTGACGACTTCCTTCAGAACGCCGCGGCCACCGGCCTCACGCTCATCATCGTCACGGTGCTGCTCAACAGCGTGGCGATCGTCCTCCGCGCCCGGGCACGAAAGGCGATCAAGTGGTGATGACCAGCACCGACCCCAACCACCGGTCCCCCGCCGCACCCGGCCACCTCCGCCCGTACCCTCCGCTGGAGGTTCAGCCTCCCGCCGCCGCCTCGTCCGCCGACCAACCCACTTCTCAGCCAGCGGACCCACACGTGACTCACCACTCCTCGCCTCTCTCTCAATCCGCGTCGTCGGCTCCGGTGGCGCAGACCGCACCACCCGCGCCCGCCGTAGCGCCCGCGCGCCTGATCGCCGGGCGGACGCTCAAGGCGGAGGCACGTTCCTTCAGCTTCTCGTACGGCACGTTCACAGCCGTCAAGGCCCTCAGCCTCCCGTTCCCCGAGCGCACCGTCACGGCGCTGATCGGCCCCTCCGGATGCGGCAAGACCACCTTCCTCCGCTGCTTCAACCGGATGCACGACCTCTACCCGGGAAACAAGTACGAGGGCGAGCTGATCCTTCATCCTGACAAGGTCAACATCGTGGGTCCGGGCGTGAGCGCCCTGGCGATGCGCATGCGCATCGGGATGGTCTTCCAGAAGCCCAACCCGTTCCCTAAGAGCATCTTCGAGAACGTCGCTTACGGCCTTCGCCTGCGCGGCGTGAGCAAGTCGCGCGACCTGGAGATGCACGTCGAGAAGGCGCTCAAGGGGGCCGCGCTGTGGGACGAGGTGAAGGACCGGCTCAAGAAGCCCGGCTCGGCGCTCTCGGGCGGCCAGCAGCAGCGCCTCTGCATCGCCCGGGCTCTGGCCACCGAGCCTGAGCTGCTCCTGTTCGACGAGCCGACCAGCGCCCTTGACCCGATCGCGACGGCGAAGATCGAGGAGCTTATGCACCAGCTGCGCGAGCGCGTGACGATCATCATCGTCACGCACAACATGCAGCAGGCCGCCCGCGTGAGCGACTACACGGCGTTCATGTACCTGGGCAAGCTTGTTGAGCACAACAAGACCATCGACATCTTCCAGAACCCGCGCGAGCCGCTCACCGAGCAGTACGTGACGGGCCGCTTCGGCTGACGCGAGCGGGGCGAGCACCTCTTTCGTGCTTGTGAAGGGAAGTTCACCCTTCCAGATGGTTGTTCGTGCCCCCGGACCGCTCATCGTCGCCGACGACGGGAGCGGCGACGCGGGAGAACAGCATGCGGATCGATCAGATGCGGCCGAGCGGCAACGTTGAGGACCGACGAGGGTTTGGCGGGCGGGTGGGTGGCGGCGGCGGAAGAATGGTCGTCAGCGGAGGCATCGGCAGCGTCATCCTGCTGGTCCTGGTGCTGCTCCTGGGCGGCAACCCGCTCGGCATGCTCGGCTCAGGCGGCGGACCGAGCGGGTACAGCGTCGGCACGGGCGGGCCTGGCGCGGTCGCGTCAGACGACCGCGGCCGCGACTTTGTGGCCCGGGTGCTCGGCGATACTGAGGACGTCTGGACCGATCAGTTTGCAAAGATCGGGCGCACCTACCGCCCGCCGACGCTGGTGCTGTTCACCGACTACACGGAAACTGCCTGCGGCGGGGGGGACGCCGCCACCGGGCCCTTCTACTGTCCCGCCGATCAGAAGGTCTACATCGACCTTTCGTTCTACCGCGAGCTGTCGGACAAGTTCGGCGCGCCGGGCGACTTCGCCCCAGGCGTACGTCATCGCTCACGAGGTGGGGCACCACATCCAGAACCTGCTGGGCACCAGCGACCGGGTCCAGGCGATGATGGCCCGGGCCGGCGAACGCGAACGCAACGAGCTCTCGGTGCGCCTTGAGCTGCAGGCGGACTACTACGCGGGGGTCTGGGCTCACCACGCCCACGCGATGCGCCAGGTTCTCGAACAGGGCGATGTTGAAGAGGGCCTCCGCGCCGCCGCGGCCATCGCGACGACCGCCTTCAGCGTCGCAGCCGCGGCTACAGCGTGCCCGAGACGTTCACGCACGGAACGAGCGCTCAGCGGGTGAAGTGGTTCAAGAAGGGGCTCGAGTCGGGCGACATGACCAAGGGCGATACGCTCTCGGTAGTCCAGCCGTAACGCCGCTCAGCGCTGCAGCCTGGCGATCCACGCGAGCAGCGGTTGCGGCGGCTTGCCGTACGTGCGGTAGACGCCGCCGCTCTTGATCACCAGGCCGTTGCCCGCCGACAGCACCTCGAACTGATCGAGCGGTGATCCGCCGGGCGAGCGGAGCGTCACGCTCAACAACGGCTTGGCATCCTGAGGGGCCTCGAACGAAACGGCATCGGCCCCGCCGCGCGTGAGGAATTGCAGCACCGATGCCGCGGCCGCCGCCGAGCCGGTGTCCAGTGTCACCGGCTCCGCCTTGTCGACCGATTCGGACCAGCGGCCGGTGACACCGTCGCGGGCGATCACGAGCGTGCGCGAAGCGGGCGCAGCGGCGGAAAACTCCATCGATCCCACGTCGGCCGGCGGCGTGCGCGTAGGGGCACGCATCACCAGGTTGCTGGCGGGAGCAGTGAGCCTGGACAGCGCTACGGCGTTCACCGCGAAAACCGTAACGCCGTCATCGGGCGTGGCGTACAACGCCGTCCCCTCGGTGTCGGCGGGCTGGCCGAAGAGCAGCCTGATCGTCCGTGTCGTCGTCGCGGGCCTCTGGTCCGCAGGGCTGACGGCGTGATCGTCAAATTCAAGCGTGAGAACCGCCGTCGGTTTATCGAGTCCTGCCGCCTGGGGCGTCGGCTGGGTGGCGTCGTCGTAGAAACGTGTGATCGAAAGGGCCGCGATGGTGTTGAGCACGAGGCGGACCGGCTCATCCTCGGCGGGCGCGGTGACGGGCGCCGGCGGCGTGACCATCCAGTGCCCTTCGCGGCGAGCGAGGCCGAAACCGGTCTTTCCGGGGCCGTCCGTGAACGCGATGCGCGCCGCCGTTCCGGGGTCGGCGCCGACTGCGCGCGTGTCGCGCCACGCCGATGGGCCGGGTGACGTCAGCACGTTGAGCAGCTCGTCGCTGACGACGGCCGGGCGGGGCGTCGGTACGCGGGGCGTCGACACGTCGGCCATCACCTGCCCGCCGAGGGCGCGCGGCGCGAAACGGATGATGGTGTCGCCGTCTGGACCGTGCAGCGTCAACGTGACGGGGGCGGGCGCGTCGGGCAGCGGGCGGTCGGTCGGAGGCGTGGACACGCCTTTTGCCTCGTTGAAGAGCCTCAGCAGCGTGCCCGTCCTGGCGTCGTCGAGCGCGAACTGCCGGCTGGCACGCGGCGAGCTGCGCCAGTACCACCGGCCGTCGGGGTTGTGATCGATCACCTGCGGCCGGCCGGGGGGCACGCGCAGCGTAATCGCCTTGAGCGACGCGGCGTCGAAGCTCACCACGCGCTCCCCCTGAGCGATGACCGCCGGAGCGCCGGCCGCTCCCGACGGCCGTTTGAGGACGAGATAGGCCGCAACCGCCAGGAGCAGCGTGACCAGCAGAGCGATGATCGCCGGGCGTGTGGACATCGGGCAAGCGTAGTGCCGCGAGCCCGGTCTCACGTGCGCACGAACGGCGCTGCGCGACTCAGTCGGCGACAATCGTGAATCGATGGAGCCAACGGCCCTGCATGGGCGAACAATGCTCCATGGACTATGCGCCGCGCAGGCCGCTGATCGGTGTCACGGGGGATATCGAGCCCGTCCCCGGTTCCAAAGCGGGCGCATATCGGGTACGCGTCGCAGGCGCGTACCTTGACGCCCTTGCTCGCGCTGGGGGCGTGCCGGTGGTGATGTACGCCGAGCCGGACCTGGCCGTTTCCTACGCCCGGTCGCTCGACGGATTCCTGCTGACGGGGGGGAACGACCCCGACACCACGCAGTGGGAGGGTGGAGGCGTGCCGATGCACCCGATGGCGACTCCCATGCACCCGCAACGCCAGCGCTTCGAGCTCGCGATGCTCAAGGCGCTCGACGACGCCCGCGACGCACGTTCGACGCCGCCCACACTCGGCGTCTGCCTGGGGATGCAGCTCATGGGCGTACACCGCGCAGGGATCGGCGCCCTGGTGCAGCACCTGCCCGACGTGATCCCGACCGCCAACCAGCACGGCGGCGAGGGGCTCGACAGCCTTCACCCCATCGCGGCAACCGCCGACTGGGCCCGGAGCGAGCTGGCGGGCATCGCCCCCAGCGGCGCGGTGGCCAGCCACCACCATCAGGCCGTCACCAAGGACGTGATCGTTACCAAAGGCCGCCTCCGCGTGCTGGCGACGAGCTTCGACGGCGTCGTCGAGGCGTTCGACGACCCCTCGCGCCCGTTCTACGTCGGCGTGCAGTGGCACCCCGAGCGCACGCCCGACGAGGGGCTGGGGCAGGGCGTGATCGACAAGCTGGTCGAAGCGGCGCGCAGGGCGATGGAGCGGCGAGGAGCTACGGCGCCTTGAAGCCGAGGTTCAGGTAGATCTCGCGCGTCGCCGTCGACTTGTTCAGGGTGTAGAAGTGGATCCCGCGGACGTCGTTGTCCAGCAGGTCGCGGCACTGCTCGGTGGCCCAGTGGATGCCGACGCGTCGGACCGCGTCGGGGTCCCCGCCGGTGCGGTTGATGGCGCGGAGCAGCGGCGCGGGGAAACGCACGCCCAGCGCCATGTCGGCCATGGCGTACATCCCCTTGATGCTCGTCACCGGCATGACGCCCGCCAGGATCGGGACGCGGATGCCGGCGATCTCGCAACGGTTGCGGAAATCGTCAAAGTCGTCGTTGCTGAAGAAGAGCTGCGTGACGATGTAGTCCGCGCCGGCATCGACCTTGGCCTTGAGGTTGTCCATCTCTTTCACGCGGTTGGGGGTGCCGGGGTGGCCTTCAGGAAAGCCGGCGACCGAGATGCCGAAGCCGCGCGGGTCGGGGTGCGCTCCGCTCGCGTTGAAGGCCTTGATGTACTTGACGAGGTCCGACGCGTACCGGAACGAGTCCTGGCTGCGGTCGTAGTTCAACCGGTCCTT
Source organism: Phycisphaerales bacterium (assembly GCA_035626935.1). GTDB lineage: Bacteria > Planctomycetota > Phycisphaerae > Phycisphaerales > UBA1924 > JAJTGZ01. Next base: position 5,932 of record DASPMT010000245.1, read on the forward strand.
GGGCGGGTCGCCGCCGAGGGCGAGGATGTTGGAGATCCCCGCGTCGGCGTACTTCTGCAGGATGCCGGCGATCTCTTCCTCTTTGTGGCAGACGCAGGTGAGGTGCGGCGTCGGGTCGAGCTTCGACTGCTTCTTCAGCCGCACGACGAGGTTGTTGGTCGCATCCCGCGTCGACCCCCCCGCGCCGTACGTCACCGAGACAAACGCCGGTCTGAGAGGCTCGAGTTCCTTGATGGCGTCGAACAGACCGTCCGCCGCCTCCGGGTTCTTGGGAGGGAAGAACTCGAACGAGAAGGTCGTCGCGTGCTTGGCGAAGATGTCGCT
>DASPMT010000246.1:0-5290 GCA_035626935.1 Phycisphaerales bacterium
CGCAGGCCGAGAAAGAGAAGCTCGCCGCCAAGGAAGCAGAGAAGGCCAAAGCGGCCCCCTCCGCAACCGGAGGCGCCGCCGGTGCCGCGGCGTCGGCCGCAGGCACCGCGGCCACCGGCGGCCACCCGCAGCAGCTCCCGCCGGCCGACTGGCAGGCCCTCCTCGGCACCATGGTCAGCCAGGCCCTCATGTACATGGGCGCCTATCCCGACCCGGAGACGGGCCGCCCGATCGTCTCGCTCGAGTACGCCAAGTTCCACATCGACCTCATCGACGTGATGATGCAGAAGACCAAGGGGAACCTGACCGCCCAGGAGTCAACCGACCTCACCCAGGTCCTCAGCGAGCTGCGCATGCGCTACGTCGAGCTCTCGCAGGCGGTGGCGAAGATGTACGCGGCACAGATGGCGAAGGGACCCGGAGGGGCCGGACCGGCGGGCGGAAGCTTCGGCGGCGTGCAGTAACACGCGGTACGTGCGGCTCCTCACTCGCGGGGCTTGCGCCCGGTGCGCCCTGCCCCGAGCGCGGCAAAGGCGCGATGCCGAAGACTGTTTCTTGATAGGGTCGGGGCATGGGCCACTCAGGTGTGCGGACATCACTCTCGCCCAGACCCATGGAGGCCGAGGGTGCGCGGGCCGGCGTATGCCGCCGCCTTGCGCTGGACCCCCGGGGGTCCGGCCTCCCAACGGCCCGAGCTGGCGGAGCAGGACTGGGCCCGACCCTATCAAAGAGAAGTCTTGAGTGCTGAGTCACGAGTCGCGAGTGAAAGGCGGTAGACTGACGCACCGGATGAAGAAGCCGCGACCACCAAAGAAGGTCGGACACAAGCGGAGAGCCGCGGGCTGGACGCTCCTCACCTTTGGTGTGGTGGTCACGGGAGTGTGGGTGGCGAGCGGGTGGTGGTGGCTTGATGCGGAGGCCGGACAGCTTGAGATGCGGGTGGCAAATGGCACGGCCTCGATCGAACACTGGGAGGAGCGAGCAACCCGCGCGCCTCGCGTTCTTTCGACCGCAGCCCTCTAGTCTGCGTGTCGTACTTACCGCCGGGAGCATGTGGCGCGTAAACACCGTCTCCTCAACCATTGTGGACGAATTCATCGGTTACCCATACGGATGGTCAATCGAGCGCGACTACCTGCTGTGCGCATTTGTTGGTACAGGAGGCATAAACCAGAGTTGGCGAGTTGTGCTCTGGCCCATCCCCCTCCTCCTCTGGCCCCCCGCCGCGCTGCTTCTCCGCTCGGGCATCACCGCACGGCGGCGGACGCTCAAAGGGATGTGCGCCAAGTGCGGCTACTCGCTCGCGGGGCTTGGTGACGGCGCCGCGTGCCCCGAGTGCGGGAAGCCTTCTTCCACGCTCAGCACTCAAGACTCACCGCTGAAGACTTCTTCTTGATGGGGTCGGGGCCAGTTCGACTCAGGTGTGCGGACGTCGCTCTCGCCCGGACCCATGGAGGCCAAGGGTGTGCGGAGACGGTCCGCCGCCGGTTGAGCTTTGGACCTCCATGGGTCCGGCCAAGAGCGAGCCCCGAGCTGAGGCAACAGAGCTGGGCCCGACCCTATCAAAAAAAACTCCGAAGCTAAGAGCGACGAGTGATGAGTCACGAGTGGAAAGAAGGGTCAAGCAGCCCCTCGCGTCCCATCCGTCCATTGCTCGTCCGCACCGTGGGCGACGCCTCACCCGCCGCACCCGATAAAGAACCGGTCGATGAACACGACGAAGTCGTTGTTGTCCCACGCGCCGTCGGCGCCGGCGACGCCGCCGGTGCTCCCCATGTCGGCCAGGTTGTTGTGCGCGAAGAAGTAGTCGATGAATACGACGAAGTCGTTGTTGTCCAGCACGCCGTCGGCTCCGGCGGTGCCGCCGGTCTGCCCCAAGTCCGCCGGGCCGCAATCCTGAGGGCCGAAGCCGCCCACAAGGAGCACGCGGTTCCCGCCGCCGTAGGTGCTGAACAGGAAGCTCCCCGTCAGCGGGTCGATGCACCCGCCCTCCGCGCCGAGCACGCCGGTGATGAACGGCCGCGCGGTCTCGACGACCGGCTCCCCCATCGACCCGACGTCGTACGCCGTGACCTCGCTGTTGTTATACCGGCACACCAGCATCGAGGGTGTTGTCCCGAAGACCGGCGACGAGGCCGGCACGTACGTGACCCCTTCCGGCCCGCCACCCGTGTTCGCCACCGACGCGCTCACCGCGCCCGGCGTGTACAGGCCCGCCGTCTCAGAGGCCGTCAGCGGCAGGATGTAGAAGTCGCCCGAGGTGTACGAAGTAACGACAAGATTCCCCGCTCCGGGGAAGCCGGCCGGCACGAACTGGCAGGAGCCCGTCGAACTTGCGACGCCAAAGTCGGTCAGGCTTTCGTACTGCGCGGGCTCGGTCCCGCCCGGCAGCACCTGGCCCATCGAGTTGTTCGGCCACGCCGTGAAGAGCAGCGTGCCGCCGCTCCCGGGGATCACGCAAAGGCCGCCGTCGATGTTCTGCGCAGTCGAGAGCAACACCGCGTCGCCGGCCCAGCCGGTGATCACGTTCCCCGCCCCGCGCAGCACGCCGATCTGATAGATCGCGCCCCCCGCGGCCGCCGCGCTCCCGCCGATGAGCAGCGTGTTGTTGTCGCCCGGCTTGAAGCAGATCCCGCCGAAACTCGGCGTCACGCCCGGCGGCGTGCCCAGGTCGGTCACTGTGTAAGACGTATCGAACGGGGCTTGCACGACCTGCCCCAGGACGGACGCGGACGACACCAAGGCGCCGAACCCGGCAACAACAGATTTGCGCATGTCACGCTCCCTTCACGCGGAGCATACCCGAAAAAATGCTCGCAAAACAAAAAAACCGGCCTCGCCGGTTCTTTTAACAAGCACATGGCTTAGTACTCGGTCTCGCTCACGGGCACCCCGCGAAGAAGATGTCGATGAACACGACGAAATCGTTGTTGTCGAACATCCCGTCTGCGCCCGGCACACCGCCGACACCGCCGTAGTCGGCGCGCGGATCGTTCGCGAAGAAGCGGTCGATCATCACGACGAAGTCGTTGTTGTTCAGCAGCCCATCGGGTCCGAAGAGCCCGCCCGCGCGCCCGATGTCCGCCGGTCCGCACGGGGGCAGGTTGAAGCCCGGCACCATGACGACGCCGGCACCCCCGCCGAACGTGCTGAAGAGCAGGCTGTTGGTCCGCGGGTCCAGCGCAGCGCCCTCGGCGCCGCTGAGCCCGCCGATGAACACACGCCGAGTCGCGGCGACCGGCCGGCCGTCCGCCGCCACGTCGTACGCCGCGATGACGCCTGCGCCGTACTCCGAGACCAGCATCGTCGGCGTCTCGTTGAAGATCGGCGAGAAGAGCGGGATGTAGACGATCCCCTCAGGTCCGAACCCGACCGGCACGGGCTCGCCCGCCTGGGCGGGCTGGTAGAGCGTCGGCGAGGTGCCGGCGATCGGCGTCATCGGCAGCACCCAGTAGAAGCCGGTGCTGTACGAGCCGATCACGAGGTTACCCGCCCCCGGGTGGGAAGCTGGGACGAACTGGCAGGTGCCGGTCGTGCCGGAGATGCCGAAGTCAGCCATCGCGTCGACACGGTCGGGTCCAGCGTCGCCCGGCTGGATCTGGCCGATCATGTTGCTTGGGTAGGTGGTATAAATGAGCGTGCCGCCCGAGCCGGGCGCCACGCACAACCCGCCGTCGATCCCCGGACACGCGGCGTAGGGCGTCGCGGTGCCGCTGAAGCCCGTGATGAAGCCGTTGGGGCTGCGGGAGATGGCAATCTCGTAAAGCATGGCCCCCGGGCTGTTGGCGGCGCCGCCGATCAGCACCTTGTTGTTGTCCCCGGGCTTGAAGCAGATCCCGCCCAGCGGACCGGGAACCCCTTCGGGATAGCCGAGCTGGATCAACTGGTAGTTGACGTCAAACGGCGCCTGCAGTTGCGGCTGCGCGAGCGCCGCCGAGACCGCCGCCAGTCCACCCATAACCGCCGCCGCGCGTGCAATAGCCATGATCGCTCCCTTGCCCACCGCCCCACCTCAGTTTACTCGCGACTGCGCGCCCGGCAACCCTGTAACGCTGCTTTCATGGCGGATACAGCGCGCACCGCCTGACGGCACGCACGTGCCTCCAAACCCTTTCAATCGGCGCGACTCATTCTTCCTTCCCTGGCCGCTGTATCACGCCCTACGTCCTTAGGCCTTCACAGCCGCACCCGTCCCCGTACCCGGCACCCGCCTCAGCCAGCGGCTCAGCGTCGGGTCCGCCATCAGTCCCTGGCGGGCCGCGTCATCGGTCCCATACCGCCGCATGATCGCCGCGGCGATCAGCCCCACGAACATCGGCTGCGGACGCAGCGGACGGCTCGTCAGCTCCGGATGGAACTGCCCGCCGATGAAGTACGGATGGCTCAGCGCCGACAGCTCCAGCACCTGCATGATCGGCGCCGTCGGGTGCCGCCCGCTGAACACAAGCCCCGCCGCCTCCAGCTGCGCGATGTACGCCGGGTCCACCTCGTACCGGTGCCGGAACCGCTCGCGCACGCTCGTCCGCTTGGCGTACAGGAAGTGCGCCAGCGTCCCCTCCTTGATCAGCACGTCCTGCCCGCCAAGGCGCATCGTCCCGCCCAGCCCCTCGATCTTCTTCTGGTCCGGCAGCTCGCTGATCAGCGGGTTGGTCGTGGCCGGCTCGAACTCCGTGCTGTTCGCGTCCTTCAACCCAAGCACGTTCCGCGCGTACTCGATCACCGCCACTTGGAATCCAAGGCAGATCCCCAAGTACGGCACCTTGTTCTCGCGGCAGTGGCGCACGCACAGGATCTTCCCCTCCACCCCGCGCCGCCCGAACCCGCCCGGCACGATCACCCCGTCCAGGTCCACAAGCCGGCTCGACGCGTTCGCCTCCGTAAGCTCGGTCGTCTCGATCCAGTGCAGGCGGATGTCCGTCTCAAGCTTCGCCGAGCAGTGCTCAACCGCCTTGTCGATGCTCGCATACGCGTCGCGCAGGTGCGCGTACTTCCCCGTAATCCCGATGTCCACCACCCGCGCCCGCGCCTTGCGGGTCAGCCCGCGGACGAACACGCTCCAGCTCTCCCGCGCGCGGTCCTCCGCCGGCGAGTCGACCCGCTCGTGCAGGCCCAGCAGGCTCAGGATCTGCCGGTCGAGCCCCTCCGCACGCATCTCGTCGGGGATCGTGTAGATGCTCGGCCGGTCGTGCATGCTGAACATCCGGTTCATCGGCACGTTGCTGAACATCGCCACCTTCTCGAGCACCTTCTCCTCGACCTGCTCCTCGGCGCGGCAGGCGATGATGTGCGG
>DASPMT010000247.1:0-2885 GCA_035626935.1 Phycisphaerales bacterium
GTTGTTGGCGAGCGCGGCGAGGTCGAGCTGGATGTGCAGGCCGTTGGCGGTGTAGCCGGCGCCGGTGAACGTAGCAGAGATGGTCTGGTTCGCCGGATTGGCGTCGTCGTAGGCGGGAGCGTTCCCGTAGGACTGATAGGGTCCGGCGAACGTCTGTGTCTCGTGGATGTCGGCGGCGGCGGTGCCTGCCAGTGCGAGCAGCGTGAGCGCAGCGATAGCGGTCTTCATGGATTTCCCTTTTCCTTGCGTTGATCGGCCGCACCGCAAGACGCGCGGGCGGCCGGAGATAAGACGATTGGCGCCGCGACACAGATCGGTTCCACGGCGCGCATGAAACAGGGCCTAACCGGGGGTTTGCACCCGGAAAGCAGGGGGTTTTCGATGCGAATCAGGGAAAGCACGGCAGGGGTTCACAGGCCTACTCGGCGGACGGTGGCGGTCGTTGCTCCGCTATCCTGCCAAGCCCATGGACGGCCCACACACCGACCCGCTGGCGACCACCCTTGCGGGCATCGAACTCCGCAACCCGATCATCCTGGCGGCCGGAACCGCCGGGCTGGTGGACGATGTGGCCGGCGTTATCGACCTCACGGAGGTGGGAGCGCTCACCACCAAGAGCATCACGCCTCTCCCGCGCGACGGGAACGACACCTGGCGTGTGCTACCGGCCGGCGCGGCGGGGATGCTCAACGCGGTGGGCCTGGCGAACCCGGGGCTGGACGCGTTCCTGCGCGACAGCGCCCTGAAGGCGCGTTCGCTGCCGTGCCGCGTCTTCGTCTCGGTGGCGGGGTTCTCGATCGACGACTTTGTGCAGTGCGCCGCGAACATCGACGCGTTCGTCGGTGACTGCGGGGGGTCGGGAGCGGCGAACATCTACGCGATCGAGCTCAACGTCTCCTGCCCGAACGTCAAGACAGGCACGGAGTTTGGGCACACGCCGGGCCTGCTGGCGGACCTGCTCGGCGCCGTGCGCCCACAGGTAAGGAACGTGAAGCTGTTCGCTAAGCTCTCGCCGGCGACGCCCGACCTCATGGGGGTGGTCCGGTCGGCGTGCGACAACGGCGCGGACGCGATCACGCTCGGCAACACCTACCCGGCGATGGCCATCGACGTCGAGACGCGCCGGCCGAGTCTGAGCAACACAACGGGAGGTCTCAGCGGTCCGGCCCTGCACCCGGTGAGCCTCAAGCATGTGCACGACGCGTACCGGCGCGTGATGCTGCCTCGCGCCGAGGCGAAGCAGCGCACGGTGCCGATCGTTGGCGCGGGCGGTGTGGCGGCGTGGCAGCAAGGGGCCGCGTATGTGCTCGCCGGAGCAACGGCGTTCCAGATGGGTACGGCGCTCTTTGCCGACCCGCGCTCGCCGCGTCAGGTCGAGCGGGGGCTACGCAAGTGGGTGGGGCGGCAGGGGGTTTCCAATGTCGGTGAGCTGGTCGGTTCGGTGCGGCTGCCGGGGAGGTGAGGCGTGGGCTGGCTGATCCTGAGTGTGTGGTTGCTGGTCATGCTCGTCGGGCTTGTTGCGCTGGCTTTGGGGCTGCGGGGTACCCGCGTGACGCCTTATGAAGTCTGCCGGGCGTGCCACTTCGACCTGCGCGGGTTGACGGGCAGCGCCTGTCCTGAGTGCGGCGTCGACCTGGTCCCCGTCAGGTCGAGGCGCGCCGTCCGTCGGAAGGGGAACCCACGGCCGGCGGTCCTTGGCGCCGTACTCGTCGTCGCGGCCGCGGCGGTGCCGGGTGCGATGGTTGCCGACAGTGTTCTTTCAGGGCGCGTGACGGCGGCCATGCCGACGTGGACCTTAGTTCTCCAGGTCCGTGCGCTGGGCACGCACACGCCAGACCGGGTTACACAGGAGCTCGTCGTCCGCTGCGGCGCCGGCGGCGTGTCGGATGGAGCGCTTCGGGCCGCCGCTATCGCGATCACGCGGATGCAGCCGGGCGAGCCGTTGCCGGCCCCGATGAACCAGCTCGTCGCGGATGCGGCCGCGAAGGGGCTTATCAGCAAGGACCTGCTCGCTCAGCACGTGGTGATCCCCAACCTGCTCTACCTGCAGATCCCTGAGCGGATTCGCGTGGGCGAGCCCTTTGCCAGGTACATGGGGGATTACGGCGACGGCAAGACGCGCGTGCCGCTGGACAACTCGTGGATGATCGTGCGACGCTTGACCGGGATCGAAGTGGACGGCGTTGCAATTCCCGAGGCGTTGATGATCCACCGCCAGGGGAAGTGGGAGTCGGGTACGACGTATTCACCCGCCGTGACGACGACCATGCCGCCGCCCCCCGCGCAGGCAGAGCGTTGCGTGCCGGGCATGCCGTCGGTCTCGCTGGGCAAGCACACAGTCCGCCTGCGGTGGAGCGTCGAGGTCTACCACGGCCCGACCGATGCGGCGCCCGGACGGACGACGGCATGGAGCGTCAATCAGGTCGAGGGCATCAAGGAGGGAGCGCCGCTGGTGCGGCTTGTACAGGATGAGGCGTTCAAGCGCGACCTGACAACGCTGCTTGAGGCGAGGCTCTTCAGCACGCCGGGCGGCGGCGGCTGGAGTGTCTTGACGCGAACGAGCAGCAGCCCCTTCCAGCGCCCGGCCGGCGTCGAGCCCGCCGAACGGTACGGGGGCGCATGGGACGTGTTCTTCGACATCAACGGCGAGCGGCAGCACGTGGGGAAGATCAAGCTGCTCGGGGGAACAGAGTCCCCAGTTCCGCCCATGACATTTCACATCAGGAACGTCACGGTCCCCGGGCAGATCACCACGTGCCGGGCCGTTCTGGTGCCCGATGAGCGGTTCGCGGCCGACCGCACAGCACTGGACGTGATGCCCGAAGGTGAGATCCTGCTCGACGTCACCATCAGGTGACACGTTTCTCAATGGACACCGAGTGTGG
>DASPMT010000248.1:0-7711 GCA_035626935.1 Phycisphaerales bacterium
GTCCCACGTCGCCGGGACGTACTCGACGCGGCCGCTGCCGTCCCGCCGGAACTCAGGCTCCTTCAACCGGTCGGGGTCGTAGAGAGAGAGAATGCTCGCCTGCGAGTGCTCGCTGCTCTTGCCCTGGTTGACAGGGTGGAGCGGGTTGCCCTCGATCTTCGTCGGCCGGCCCTCGTGGGTCTCGACCAGCAGGCCCTCTGCGCCGCCACCGGGGAGCGGGCGCGTCGTGGCGTAGTAGAGGCTCTTGCCGGGAATGATCTCCTCGGGCACCTTGGCCGAGTAGGGCAGGATGTCGTGGATCGGGCGGCGGCAGCCGGGCATGGCCGCGGCGCCGGCGAGCGCGACGCCAGCGCCCATCAGCTTCAGGAAGCCGCGGCGCGTGGCGGCGGGAAGCTCGCTGGCGCCGTCCTGGAACTCGCGCTCCAGGTAGTCGCGGAACTCGCCGGTGTCGGCCAGGTCCTCGACTCCGCGCCAGTGCTTGACGCCCGCGCCGGCGGCGCCCACGAGTTCGTGAGGTGTCCTCGGCTTGTGCAGGGGCTTGCCGGCGTCCGCGCTTGAATGGCATTGATCGTGAGCCATGGTGTCTTCTTCTGCTGGTGATTCGTGCCTGGTGCCGGGTTGCCGTATCAGTAGTGACAGGCGCCGCAGTTCTCGGGGGCGGCGATCTTGCGCTTCTCGTAGAGCCTGACGCCCTGCTCGGTCATCGCCTGCGGGTTTTCCTGCATCTTCTCGACGTCGAACAGGCGGGTCATCATGTCCTCGTACACGCCGCCGTCCGGACGCGGGTCGCCCTTGCGCGGCACCAGATGCTTCTCCGGCTCGCGGTGGCAATCGAGGCACCATCCCATGCTCAGGCTCTCGTGCTGCCAGACCACGGGCATACGGGCGACGTTGCCGTGGCACGAGATGCAGGAGACGCCGGCGTTGACGTGGGCGTTGTGGGGGAAGTTGCGGACGTAGTCGGGGAGCTTGTGCACGCGGTGCCAGTTGGGCGACTCGTCGGCGGCGTACGCGGCGCGGATGAAGTCGGTCTTGGCCTTGTGCTCGGCGTTGTCGTAGCGGGTGAGCTTGTTCTCCGCGTGGCAGCCGTTGCACACGGCGACGTTGGGGATGTTCGCCTCTGCGCTCTCCTCAACCTTCGAGTGGCAGTAACGGCAGTCCATGCCGAGCTTGCCGGCGTGGATCTGGTGATTGAAGCCCCCACCGGGCTGCTTGGGCATATACCCGACTTCCCAGTACGCCGGCGTGAAGTAGTACCACACGCCCCCCACCACCAGCGCCAGCCCCGTCATCCCGCCGCCCACCATGTGGAAAGGAAGGCCGTTGGTCCATTTCGGAAAGATTGTTGACATCCGGAGACTCCCATCCGGTCCACGCCGCCCGCCAACCCTGTCTGCCGGGTCCGAAACCGGGGGGTCGAGGGGAACTCCCGAGAGAAGTGAGCAAACGCTACTTCTTGTCGGGCCGGAAAATATGCGGCCGGAGAATAGTCCACGCTTGGCTATATTTGCAAGTCCACCATACTGCTCACGAACATAGTGAGAATGAGTCTCAACTGAGGAGCGGCGAAGTAAAGTCGGGTAAGGTTTTTGCAAGGGGGCGCCAGCGCCGAAGTTCTTGTAGGGAGAATCACCCATGAGCCGTCCCGTATACCCGGTTGAGACTCAAGGCCCGACTGCCTTGTGGCCATCAAGGCTCGCCGCATCTGTCACGATCGGATTTGCTGCAACCGTCGCGATGTGGGTGGTGTGGTTCCTGACCAACCTCCCCGGAGTGCAGTTGCACGCTTCTGTTTCGGGCCCCGCTCTGCTTCTGACGGCAGGGACACTCGTGCTGATCGGTGCAGTTCGCCTACCGAGAAACGACCGGCTTGTTGTCGGGGCGCTGGCTGGCTTGGTCGCCGGGCTCGCAAACCTGCTTGCTCTCGGGAGCCAACTTACGGCGCCGACCAACGCCGGGGCGGCAGCCCCCGGCGCTGAGGGGCTGAAGCCCGGGGCCGGGCTCATCGTGATCGGCTTCCTGGTAACGATGTGCGTCACCGGTCTTGTTGCGGGATTCGGGGCACGGTCGCTGGGCGGGAATGACGCGCGGCGCAGCGCCCGGGACTGGTACGGAACGTTTGCCTTTGTGAACGCGTGGGCCATCCTGCCGCTCATCGCCCTGGGCGGCCTGGTGACCAGCGCCCGCGCCGGCTTTGCCGTGCCGGACTGGCCCGGCACCTACGGCGCCAACATGCTGCTCTATCCGCTCGCACTGATGAGCGAGCCTCGGATCTTCCTGGAGCACTCGCACCGGCTGTTCGGCATGATGGTCGGCCTGACCACGACGGCGGGGTTCGTCCTTGCGCTCTGCTACAGCGGATCGGGCCGGGTGAAGCTTGGCGCCCTGGGGCTGCTGCTGCTGGTGATCGCTCAAGGCGTCGTCGGCGGGTTCTGGACGCAGGACAAAGCGCTCTGGATGGTGATCGCGCACGGGATCGCGGGGCAGGTGTTCTTCGCACTGGCATGCGCGCACGCGGCGTCGGTGAGTCCGGGATGGCTCAGATGGACGGCCGATCCCTCGGCGGTTGGCGTCGCAACTCCCCGTAAGGGCGCCGCGGTGCTCCTGGCGCTGCTCGTTGTACAGCTCACGATGGGGGCCATGGTGCGGCACATGGGCAGCCGCGGAGCGCACGCGCTCTACACGCATATCGCGCTGGCCATGGTCATCCTCGTGCTCGCGAGCATCGTGGGCGTGAAGATGCTGCGGCTGAAGTCCACGCCGGTTCACGGGAAGGGCCTGCGGCTTGCCGGGCACAACGTGACAATGGCCGTGGGGCTGCAGGTGCTGCTGGGGGGCGTCGCGCTGGTGGCATGGGTGCAGACCAAAGATGCCGTCGCGCCTCTGGCGGCTCAGCTGGGCGAGACGCCGATGATGAAGCCGTGGACGGTGCTGGTCCGCACGGCGCATCAGGCGAACGGCGCATTGGTGCTCGGGTCCAGCGCGGTGCTGGCGATGTGGGCGCTGGCCCGGCGCCGCGCTTGAGTTCACTTCCGCTGGGCCACAGGGATCACGCACCGCAGCCCCGACCACTCGTCATCGATCGCGCAGACTTTGTTGTCCACCAGGCCGGCGGCGAGGGCGGCCTCGCGGACGAAGTTCTCGTTGAGCGTGCCCGGCCCCTTCTGCCCCTTTCGCCAGGCGAACCAGAGCCCGCAGTGCTGGGCCATTTTCGGTCGCAACGAGCCCAGGCGTGCGCCGACATCGCCCGGCCTCTCAAGGAACGCGACGATGACGTCGAAGGGTCCTTTGGCGGCGGTTCGCGTCGCCACCGCGACGCCGTCGGGGAGCTTGCCGATCACTTTGTCGAACGACGCCGGGCCGTTGACGACCAAGAGCGACGACCCCGGCTTGATGCCGAGCTTCTGGGGGAGTGGCGTGCCTGAGTAACCTGCCATGCGGATCAGAATAGCGGCCAGAGCCCAGGTGACGGCCGCTGCAGGGCGAAGGAATGACTTACCGGGTCCTGTTCGGTTGACCGGCTCGCGCCTGCTGTCAACTATTCGCCCTGCTCGAAACCCGACCGTGACGGACGGATGCCCCTTGCGGGCTTCCCGAGGCGCGGACAGGGGCCGGTTCTCGCGGCGAGAAACGGTCTGAGGTTCTGCCGGAGGCGTGAGACAACGCCCGCCGGCCGCCGCGGCCTGATGGGCAAACCCCACAACTCAGGACCGCGCAGCGACGTGGTCATCGGACCGGTCTTTGAAGACCGGATGGAGGTTGTGTCGGTGGTCTGAGGCAGCATCACACGGCCCGGTCCGCACGCCGGTCGCGGTTCGGAGCTACAGAGCACGTGCTAGGCCCATGGTGTAACGGTAGCACAGCAGACTTTGGTTCTGCTTGTCTTGGTTCGAATCCAAGTGGGCCTGTTGAAGGGTGTCGAAGCAGCAGGGAACAGAAACACGATGAGCAGCGGCAACGGACAACACGAGAAATCGCCGATCGCCATCATCCTCGCGGCCGGCAAGGGGACGCGGATGGGGAGCGACCTGCCGAAGGTCGTGCACCAGGTCGGAGGCCGGCCGATGGTGTGCGCCGTCGTCGACGCGTGCCGCGCCGCCGGCTGCTCGCGCGTCGTGCTCGTCGTCGGCTACAAGCAGGAGCTGGTGCGGGAGCTCATCGCGGCGCAGGGGCCGGAGTGGTGCCGCGGGATCGAGTTCGCGGTGCAGGAGCAGCAGCTCGGCACCGGTCACGCTGTGCTGAGCGCCAAGCCGACGCTCGGCGCGACCGCGAGCGAGAAGGGCCTGCCGTGCTTCGTGCTCGCGGGCGACGGTCCGCTGATCCGCGGCGAGACACTCCGCCAGCTGCTGGACCTGCACACGCGGACCGGCTCGGCGGCGACGCTCGCAACCAGTGTGATCCGCGACCCGACAGGCTACGGGCGGATCGTCCGCGGCGGCGACGGCAAGCTTGCGGCGATCGTCGAGCACAAGGAATGCACGCCCGAGCAGTTGAAGATCCGCGAGGTGAACCCCTCCTACTACTGCTTCGACACCGCGGAACTATTCGCGGCGCTGGCGCTGGTCAAGCGCAACGAGCAGTCGGGTGAGTACTACATCACGGACGTCCCGTCGCTGCTGCTGAGCCAGGGCAAGCGCGTCGAAGTGATCGACGCCGTGCCGCCAGAGGACATCCTGAGCATCAACACGCCGGCGCAGCTGGCGGAGGTGGACGCGATCTACCGCTCGCGCTCCGCCACCACGCACCCCCGCGGAGCCGCCCGGTGAACAACGACCTGTCGCAGCTGAAGGTGTTCGCCGGCCGCACCAGCCACTACCTCGCGGAGCGGATCTGCAACCACATCGAGCGTGACCTGGGGCGGCAGCAGGACAAGCAGGCCTCGTTCAAGGTGGGTCACACGCGGATCGAGACGTTCCCGGACGGCGAGGTGATCGTCAAGCTCGAGGAGGACGTGCGCGGGCGCGACTGCTTCGTGGTGCTGAGCACCTGCGCGCCGGTGAACGACAACATCATGGAGCTGCTGATCTTCGTCGACTGCCTTCGGCGCGCCAGCGCCAAGCGCATCACGGCGGTGATCCCCTACTTCGGCTACGCACGTCAGGACCGTAAGGACGAGGGACGCGTCCCCATTACGGCCAAGCTTGTGGCCAACTTGCTCACGGCGGCGCGGATCGACCGCGTGCTCGCCGTCGACCTGCACGCGGCGCAGATCCAGGGGTTCTTCGACATCCCCGTCGACCACCTCTCGGCGACGCCCGTCTTCCACAAGCACTTTGCCGCCAAGCGCAGCGAGCTGAGCGACCTGTGCCTGGTCAGCCCCGACGTGGGCAACGTGAAGGTCGCCGAGAGCTTCGCCAACCTGCTCGGCGGCGAGCTGGCGATCATCAACAAGCGGCGCAAGAGCGGCAGCGAGGTGGAGACCAGCCACATCATCGGCAACGTCAAGAACAAGACGGTGCTGATGTTCGACGACATGATCGCCACCGGCGGCACGGTCGTGCAGGCGGCCGAGCTTGTCATGCAGCAGGGGGCCAAGCGCGTGATCGCCGCGGCCACCCACGGTGTCATGGCCGGCAAGGCGATCGAGAAGCTGCAGTCTCCGGCGGTCAGCGAGATCGTGGTGACCAACACGGTGCCGCTGGGCGAACGCGTGGCCCCGATCAAGCACAAGCTCACCGAGCTGTGCGTGGGCGACCTGCTGGGCGAGGCGATCCACCGCATCCACTGCAACCTGTCGATCAGCGCCCTGTTCCGTGGCACGGCGGGGGTGAAGAGGTAACAAGCGTCGGGGCGGGGCCCGTGGCGAAGGCCCGCGGGAACGGTTTTACAACACTGTCAGAGAAGTTTCGAGAAAGGAAACGAGTCATGAAGAAGGAAGCCATCAAGATCCAAACCGCCGTCCGCACCAAGCACGGCTCACGCTACTCGCAGCGTCTGCGCGCAGAGGGTCGCCTGCCCGGCGTCGTCTACGGCCACAAGCAGGACCCCGTCTCCGTCGACTTTGACGCCAAGGAGCTGCTCGGGCACGTGCGCGGCGGCCAGAAGGTGTTCACTCTCAACATGGCGGGCGGCAAGGGCGACGGCCAGATGGTGCTGATCCGTGACGTGCAGTTCGATTACCTGGGCAACAACCCGGTGCACGTCGACTTCGCCCGCGTCGACGCCGACGAGCGCGTCCACACCAAGGTGCACATCGAGCTGCGCGGCGACGCCAAGGGGCTCAAGACGGCCGGCGCCATCCTCGTTCACCCGTTCTCCGAGATCGAGATCGAGTGCCGCGTCATCGACCTGCCGGAGTTCATCACCGTCGACATCAGCAACCTTGACATGAACGAGCAGATCACCGCCGGCCAGGTGAAGCTCCCCGCCGCCGACATGAAGCTGATTACCGACACGCACTCGGTGGTCGCCCAGATCGTCGAGGCGAAGGAAGAAGTCGTCGCCGAGGCCGCCGCGGTCGACGCCACCGCCGGCGCCGGACCCGAGGTCATCGGCGAGAAGGAGCGCGCCGAGAAGGCCGCAGCCGACGCCGCCAAGCCGGGCGCGAAGCCCGCCGCCGGAGCCAAGCCCGCCGCCGGTGCGCCCGCCGCGAAGGCCGCCGCTCCTGCCGCGAAGAAGTAATTCACCACGGTTCGCCACGCCTAGCGGCGTGGCGGCCGGTTCCAGAGGCATTAGCCACTAGCCATTAGGCACTAGTGAAAGACAGGCATGTGGACGCCTTTGCTAATGCCTAGTGGCTAACGGCTAGTGCCTCTTCCATGAAACTCATCGTCGGCCTCGGCAATCCCGGCACGCAGTACGAGAAGACGCGGCACAACGCAGGCTTCATGGCGCTCGACCGGCTGATCGGTCAGTTCGCAAAGTCGGTTGCGCCGCGCCAGAAATTCGGCGGCGAGGTTGTGGAAACTGAGATCCAGGGGGAGCGGTGCCTGCTGCTGAAGCCGATGCGGTTCATGAACTGCTCGGGGGGCAGCGTGCAGGAGGCCGCGGCGTTCTACAAGGTGCCCGTCGGTGACATCCTGGTGATGCACGACGACACCGCCTTTCCCGTCGGCACCGTGAAGGTGCGCGGCGAGGGAGGACACGGCGGGCACAACGGGCTGCGCGATCTGGACCGGGCACTGGGAACCCAGGCCTATGCCCGCGTGCGGATCGGCGTGGAGGCCAAGCCGACCGAGTACGCCGACCTCGCCGACTGGGTGCTGAGCCGGTTCACCGGCGATGAACTCAAGCGGCTCGAACCGGCCTTGGACCGCGCCGCCGAGGGGGCGATGCTCTTCGCAAAGACCGGGCTGGCGAAGGCGATGAACGTCGTCAACGCACCTCCCCCCACGTCGGTCTGAACAGGCCTTTGTTCGGCCGGTGGCCTGAGCGGCGCCTGATTCCTATGCTTGCCCCCTTGGTCCCGGGCTCAGGCGCGTGCCTGGCTTCACGGGTCCGACATGCCCCGGCAAGCCCCGCACACGCGGCCGCCCCGGGGACCATACTGAAAGGTGCTCTCATGCGGTACATCCCCACGGTTGCGTACGAAGCGATGCTCCTGTTCCCTCAGTCGGCCAACGTCGACCTGAAGGGGACCGTCGAGTTCATCAAGGACGTCCTCACCAAGAACGGCGCCGAGATCGTGAGCCGCAAGAAGTGGGGTGACCGGCAGCTCGCGTACACGATCAACAAGCAGAAGCGCGGCGTCTACATCCTCGTGTACTTCAAC
>DASPMT010000249.1:0-2783 GCA_035626935.1 Phycisphaerales bacterium
ACGGCATCGACCGCGGTGCGAAGGCCCGTCGGCTTGTAGCCGAACTTCCTTTGGAACGCGTCGATCTCCGAGGCCTTCATGCCGCGGTCCATCGGGGCAAACTGTGACCGCCCCTCCGTCAGCGCCGGCAGCGCCGTCGACGGCCCCTTTCCCTCCAGCGACGTCTGCACCCCCGGGTAGTGCTTCTTAAACGCCGTCTGCCAGAGCGCCATGACGTTGCTCATCGTGTCCGAGCCGACCGTCTTGAGCGAGCCCGACACGCCCTCCACCACCTTGTACTCCGGCAGCGCCGAATCGACGCCGGCCCCGCCCGTCTGGGCGGCAACCGCGGCAGCCAGTACCGCAACACCGATCGCGCTGGTTAGGTTCCGCATGCTGACTCCTTTTGGAGAGCGAACGTGAACGAGTCCCGGTCCTTACACCAGAAGTATCCGCGTCCGCGTCTTTGCTTTCGGTCTCGAAGGGGTAAAGGTTGCGCGAAGGTCTTCACAAACGGCCCCGATGAACCCGAACCCTCCCCGTTCAGCCAGGCCGGGTCCGCTTGCAGACCTATGTGGCGCCTTGAAAAAGCGGGTTAAGCCCGAAACGCTTGGTAGCAGCGAACTACGCTCTCTCCGTTGCGCATCAGAGCTTCTGAGAACGCCATGAGCACGCCGGCACCCACATCCACCTCACCGTCCAATACACCGACTGCGGCACCATCCATTTCCGCTAAGGGGTTGTCCCGACACTTCGGGACCTTTGTCGCGGTGGACAACGTGTCGTTTGAGCTTCCGAGCGCCGCGCTTGTTGCCTTCCTCGGTCCTAACGGGGCGGGAAAGAGCACCACGATGCGGTTACTGACCGGGTTTCTTGCTCCGTCGTCAGGCACCGCCCGTGTATGCGGGATGGACGTCGCCACAGACCGTGTGGGAGTGGCCAAAGTCCTCGGTTACCTGCCCGAGAACGGACCGCTGTATCCGGACCAGACGCCGGCGGAGATCCTGGCTTTTCTCGGCGGAGCCCGTGGTCTGTCGGCTGGCGATCTGAGGACCCGGATCGACGCCGTCGTGGCACAGACGCGTTTGGCCGAGGTTTATCACAAGCCCACAGGCAAGCTCTCCAAGGGCTTTAAGCAGCGCGTCGGGATGGCCGCGGCCCTCCTGCACGACCCGCGGGTCCTGATCCTGGACGAGCCCACAGCCGGCCTTGACCCTAACCAGGTCGATCAGATGCGCAACCTCCTGGCAGAGCTCGCGAAGACCAAACTCATCCTGCTGAGCACCCACATCCTGAGTGAGGTCCGTGCGCTGGCCCAGCGAGTGCTGGTGGTCAGCCGCGGGAAGCTGGTGCACGACGGAGCGGGAGAGTCGCTCGGCAGGAACGAGCGCGAAATGGAAGAGCAGTTCCGAAAACTGACGGCCGCCAAGGCCGCGTGAGCGTGTGGCACGGGCGCAGCCCGTGCGAGTGATCCGTGCGAGAACCGTCTATGCCGACTCAATCCCTCAGCCCGCGCCCCGTGCGGGCCCTCCTGAAGCGTGAACTCTCCGCGTACTTCACCAACCCGACCGCCTACATCTTCATCACGCTCTTTGTACTGCTCTCGGGCGTCGCGGCGTTCTGGGTGGAGGCGTTCTTCACGCGCAACCTGGCGAACCTGGACCAGCTCAACCGCTGGTTCCCGGTGCTGCTGCTGTTCCTCATCCCCGCGATCACGATGAGTACGTGGGCCGAGGAACGCAAGCAGGGGACCGAGGAACTGCTGCTGACGCTCCCCGCCCCGGAGTGGAAGCTCGCCCTTGGCAAGTACCTGGGTTGTCTTGCGATCTACGCAGTCTGCCTGGTCTTCGCGGCATCGCACATCGTCGTTCTTGCCTACCTGGGGCGCCCCGACGTCGGACTGCTGCTGGCGACGTACGTCGGCTACCTGCTCGCGGGGGCGGCGCTGATCGGCCTCGGCCTGTTCGCCAGTTCGCTCTCGGCGAGCGCCACGATCGCCTACATCGCCGGGGCAGTCGCCTGCGGCGTGATGGTCGCGCTGTTTCTGCTCGAGCCGGTGCTGCCGGCGAGCATCGGGCCGGTTCTCAAAGGCTTGAGCATTCCCGCCCGCATGGAGTCGTTCGGCCGAGGCGTGATCGACCCGGCAGACACCGCCTATTTCGTCGCGGTTGCAGCCATCGGGGTGCTGCTTACGGCGGGCGTTCTGCGGCGGCGCCGCGCTGTCGGCCTGCCCCAAGGAGGTGCGCTTGTGCACGGCGCCGTGCGGCTGGTTGCGCTGGTCCTGATCGGCGCCTGCGCGGTGCTCTTCCTCGACCGCTCCGGCGTCCGGGCCGACGCGACAGCCGAGCGCCTCTGGACGCTGTCCCCCGCTACTAGGGCGCTTGTGAGCGAGATCCCCTCGACGGACCACCTGACCGTCACGGCATTCGTCTCGCCGCGGACGCCCGCGAGCCTCGTCCAGCAGCGCGAAACCCTGGAGGGCCTGATGCGCGAACTGGCCGCGACCTCACGGGGCAGGATCACAGCTCGAACGCTCGTCACCGAGCCGAACACCGAAGCCGCGCGGGATGCCGAACGTGCGTGGGGTGTCAAGCCCCGCTCGGTGCCGGCCGAGGACGGCTCCGTCGGGAACATGCAGGAAACGTACCTCTCCGTCGTCGTCGAGTCGGCGGCGGGCGAGGTCGCAACCATTCCGTTCCTCTCCCGCGGGCTCCCCGCCGAGTACGAGCTTGCGCGGGCGATCCGGACGCTGGCGCCCGGCAAGCGCAAGACGGTCGGCATCCTCGAGACGGGCGCCGGCCTCT
>DASPMT010000250.1:0-6616 GCA_035626935.1 Phycisphaerales bacterium
AGTTCCTGCAGAAACGCTACCCGTGGGACAAGCGCTTCGGCATCGAGGGCGGCGAGTCGATGCTCGCCATCTACCACCGTATCATGCACGCCGCCGCCGAGACCGGCTGCGAGGAGATCATCCTCGGCATGAGCCACCGCGGCCGGCTCGACGTGCTGAACGGCATCCTCGGCAAGAGCTACAAGCAGATCTTCACCGAGTTCGAGGAGGGCTGGGAGCAGAACTTCGCCGGCAGCGGCGGCGACGTCAAGTACCACATGGGTTACTCGGGCGATTACAAGACGCCCGCGGGGAAGACCGTGCAGGTCTCCATGACCGTTAACCCCAGCCACCTTGAGGTGGTCGCTCCCGTTGCGTGCGGGCGCGTCCGGGCCAAGCAGCGGCTCCGCGGCGACACCGACAACCGGCACAAGGTCATGCCCGTCATCCAGCACGGTGACGCGGCGCTGATCGGCCAGGGCGTGGGGCCCGAGCTGCTCAACATGAGCCAGCTCGAGGGGTACACAAACGGCGGCACCATCCACCTGGTGGCCAACAACATGATCGGGTTCACAACGGTGCCGCAGGACGGCCGGTCCTCCCGCTACTGCACCGACGCAGGCCTGATGGTCGACGCGCCGGCCTTCCACGTCCGCGCCGCGGACCCCGAGGCGTGCGTCGCCGTCGCCCAGTTCGCCGTGGAGTTCCGCCAGCAGTTCAAGCGCGACGTCTTCATCGACATGTACTGCTTCCGCAAGTACGGGCACAACGAGCAGGACGAGCAGTCGTACACGCAACCCGTGCTCGCCCAGATGATCAAGGACCAGAAATCGCTCGTCGCCGAGTACGCCGAGCGGCTCGTCAGCGAGAACGTCCTGACCGCCAACCAGATGGCGGCCCTGCAGGAGACGCTCGACCGCGAGCACGAGGCGGCGCAGGTCGAGGCGAAGAAGAAGCCCGGCCCGACGATCAAGGAGCCCGGCGGCTGGCGCTGGAAGGGGTACGGGGGCGAGTGGTCGTTCGAGCCCGCCCGCACGGGCGTGAGCAAAGAGCTCCTGGCCGAGGTGTGCGCAGCGCTGGGCCGCGTCCCCGACGGGTTCGAGGTCAACCCCAAGCTCAAGGTCGTCGCCGAACGCGGCGCGCTGATGGAGACCGGCGGCCTCAGCCACGCTGACGCCGAGGCCCTGGCGTTCGGCACGCTGCTGCTGGAGGGGCACGCCGTCCGCCTGTCGGGTCAGGATTGCCGGCGCGGCACGTACAACCAGCGCCACGCGGTCATCCGCGACTTCAAGACCGGCGAGGCGTACACCCCGCTCAACAACATGCGGCCGATCGCCCACAAGCCCGACGACGCCGGCAAGAAGAACGAGCAGGGCAAGCTCACCCAGGCCAAGCTGTGCGTCTACGACTCGCCGCTGAGCGAGGAGGCCGTGATCGGATTCGACTACGGCTACTCGCTGGCCGACCCCGGCATGCTCGTCTGCTGGGAGGCGCAGTTCGGCGACTTCGTCAACGGCGCGCAGGTGATGCTCGACCAGTACGTCTCGAGCACCGAGCACAAGTGGAAGCGGTGGAGCGCCTTCACGCTCCTGCTGCCTCACGGCGCCGAGGGCAACGGGCCGGAGCACTCGTCGGCGCGGCCCGAGCGGTTCCTGACCGCCTGCGCTCACGACAACTGGCAGGTCTGCTACCCCAGCACAGGCGCGCAGATCTTCCACCTCCTCCGCCGGCAGGTCAGCGGCGACCGCAAGTTCCGCAAGCCCCTGGTGGTGCTTACGCCAAAGAGCTGGGTCCGCCGCGTGACGTCGCACATCAACGAGCTGACGACCGGCTCGTTCCAGGAGTTCCTCGACGACCCCGCGTTCGTGCAGAGCAACGGGACCGCCCCCAAGGGGGACCGCAAGGGCGTCAAGACCGTTATGCTCTGCTCGGGCAAGGTCTACCACGAGCTGTGGGACCACCGCGAGCTGACGAAGAAGTACGACACCGCGCTCGTGCGCGTCGAGCAGTTCTACCCGTTCCACGCCGAGAAGATCAAGCAGATCCTCGCCCAGTACCCGGCCAAGGCCCGGCTTGTCTGGTTCCAGGAAGAGCCCCGCAACAACGGCGCGTACATCTTCCTTGAGGACATCTTCCGCAACCAGCTCGGCCTGAAGCTGGACGTCATCAGCCGGCCTGCCAGCCCGACGCCCTCCGGCGGCTCCAAGCACCTGCACAAGGACGAGCAGACGGCGCTGCACGTGCAGGCCCTCGGCCCGGCTCCTAAGGCGGCGGACGCGCCGGTCAAAGCAAAGGCCTGAGCCGAGTCTCCTGCGTCTCTCATTGAACAGCACCTCAGCCAGAAAGCACTCACCCAATGGCCGTCGACATCATCATCCCCGAAATGGGCGAATCGGTCCGCACCGGCGTCGTCTCTCGCTGGGCCGTAGCAGACGGCGAGACCGTCAAACGCGATCAGCTCGTGATGGAGCTTGAGACGGACAAGATCACCGCCGAGATTACCGCCCCGACCGCCGGCCGGCTCAAGCACCTGGTGAAGGTCGGAGAGACCGTTCCCGTGGGCGCTGTCGTCGCCCGCGTGGAGGAAGGCGCCGGCGCTGCACAAGGTCCTGCGCCGGAGCCGAAGGCTGCGCCCGCTGCCAAGGCGGCGGCGCAGCCCGCGCCGGCCGCGAACGGGCATGCCGATGCCGGCGTGCGCGCAACGCCGCTTGCGGAGAAGATCGCCAAGGAGCAGGGGATCGATCTGAGCAAGGTCCAGGGGACGGGCCCGGGCGGCAAGATCCGCGAGCAGGACGTTACGGGCTTCTCGCAGAGCCGCGCCGCAACGACCACGGCCGCAGCTCCCGCCGCGCCGGCGCGGCCGGTCGGTGGCACACGGCCGGGCACGCGTCGCGAGCGCGTCACGCCGCTCCGCAACCGCATCGCGCAGCGCCTGGTCGAAGCCCAGCACACCGCGGCCATGCTCACGACCTACAACGAGGTCGACATGACCAACGTCATGGCGCTCCGCAGCCGTTACAAGGAGGAGTTCGAGAAGAAGCACGGCATCGGGCTCGGCTTCATGTCGTTCTTCGTCAAGGCCGCGTGCCAGGCCCTCAAGGCGGCCCCGATCGTCAACGCCTACCTGGTGCAGGGGCAGGACGGCGCCATGGAGGTTGAGTACCACGATCACGTGGATATCTCCGTCGCCGTGAGCACGCCCAAGGGTCTTACGGTTCCGGTGCTCCGCAACGTCCAGAGCATGTCGTTCGCGCAGATCGAGGTGGCGATCAAGGAACTGGCCGCCCGCGCTCGCGACGGCAAGCTCACTCTCGACGAGCTTCAGGGCGGCACCTTCACCGTCACCAACGGCGGCATCTTCGGCAGCATGTGGAGCATGCCGATCCTCAACGCCCCGCAGACGGCGATCCTGGGGATGCACGCGATCAAGAACCGCCCCGTTGAGCACCCCGACAAGCCGGGGGAAATCGCCCTCCGCCCGATGATGTACTTGGCGATGTCCTACGACCACCGCCTGCTCGACGGGCAAGAGTCGGTAAAATTCCTCGTCAATATCAAGAACGCGATCGAGCGTCCGGAACGCCTGATGCTGGAGCTCTGATCCCCTTGAATGCAACCGAACGCCCAACCCCTTCGTATAGGGGGGTGTGCGGGAGGAGATTGCCGGTCCCCGGATTCCCGGTCGGCCGCATAGACGCTAAACCTCGCACAGACATGACCTTAGGGAACGACGGGCCTACGCTTTTGCTCGCACATTGCCCATGGAAGGGCATAGTTCTTAAGGGTCTTTTGTGCTTCACACAATCAACGAATTCTCTGTGGGGATGGAGCGAGTCATGGCAAGTACGAGCAATGAAAACCACGCCGGAGGCCCCCAGCCCGGCGATCTGGCGGAAGTCTGGTCGACACTGACCAGCGACTCCGGCGCAGATGTCGCGATCGTAACCCCCGAGGGTCGGGTTTTGTTTATGAGCCCGGTCCTTTCCTGGTGGGCCCCGACGCGGCCGTTTGACGGCTTTGCCGGAAAGCTCCTGACCGACTTGTTCCCCAAGCCGATCGCCGACGAGCGCGGCCAGCTCATCCGTCGCGTCCTTGACACCAACAAGCCCTTGGTGATGCACGCCGCTTGGAAGGGCATCCGCACCCGCACGGTCATGCGCCCGCTGGCCGGGCCCGCCGGCAAGCCCGACCGCGTCCTGATCGTCTGCCGCGGCATCGTGCCGGCCGACGATACCCGCGCCGCCCAGGCAGATGTCGAAGTTGTGCAGGCCCAGCACGTCGACAAGGGGCAGCTTGCCAATCTGACCCCGCGTGAGATGGAGATCCTGGCCCTTATCGGACAGGGGCTGACCACGGCCGCGATCGCCGAAAAGCTCTTCCGCAGCCGCAAGACGATCGAGGCCCACCGCCTGTCACTGGGGATCAAGCTCAGCGCCCGCAACCGTGTCGACCTGGCTCGCATCGCCGTGCAGAGCGGCCTGGTCCCGCCGGACGCGGCCAACAGCGCCCGCATCGACCGCCGGAAGAAGCCGTAAGCGGCTTCCGGCGCGACCGAAACTCCCACGGCCCGGGCTCCGCCCGGGCTTTTTCAGTTACCGAAGGTGGCATTGCGCCCGCCACTACGGAGTTCCTCACTGAAACAGGACGGCAATCCGCGAAACAAGGCTGGCCGCGCCGGCGGTTATCGGATAGTCTGCAGCAGCGGAGAGCCAGGAGACTCATATGCGCAGCTCGTGGAAATGTGTGTGCGGGGCGGTGGTGGCGTGCACTGGCGGAGCGATGGCGGATGTGGTCATCGACTTCGATGAGCAGCCGAACCTGACCATGATGTCAGATCAGTACCGCGGCTTGGGAGTGGTGTTCTCGGGCAACTGGCTGGTGCAAGGGCCGGGCGGCGGCACCAACGCCGCCTCCGGCGTCAACTCTGTCGTCTACTACGACCCGGCCAACCAGCAGAGCAACTACTCAGTCGCCGCCCGTTTCGTCGTCCCCGGTACAGACCTGCCCGCGACGACGCAGTCGGTGTCCTTTACGCCGACCGACGCGAGCAGCGGCGGGACGCTCTTTACAATTCGCGCGTACAACGCCGCCGGCTTCGAGATCGCCTTCGCGCAGCGGTTCGTGGACGCCGCGGGGGTTTACGACCCGCAGGTCGACACGCCCGTGTCGGTGATAGCACCGGCGGGTCAGGCGATCGCGATGGTGGAGCTCTCCGTCGCGCTCGAGGCCGCGGGCAACCGCGTGATCGAGGGCGACAATTTCGCCTTCGGGACTTTGACCGTGCCACCCTGCGGCCCCGCTGACGTCGGCTCAGTCGGCGGTGTTCCGGGCGCTGACCACATCCTGGACAACAACGATTTCATCGTCTTCGTCGATCTCTTCTTTGCGCACTCACCCTCGGCGGATCGCGGCTCAACCGGCGGCCAGCCGGGCGCCGACGGCGCTTGGGACAACAACGATTTCATCGTCTTCATCGATCAGTTCTTCGCGGGGTGCTGAGCGGGCGGTCAGGACGGACGGGGCGGCTCATTGCGCGGTGAAAGAAGTGTGCGTGAATCTTCATTGGCGATTGCGCCGACGGCCGTCGGTGCCGTCGCATCCGGAGGCGACGCACGGCCCGCCGAGGATCGCCCATGCCAAGAAAGCAGAAGACCGCCCGGAACGCGGGCAAGTCACGCTCTGAAGATGTCGCCGAGGAACTCGCCCCCGAGCAGGCGGACGCGCAGAAGGTCTGGCTGCATGAGCGAGGAACCGACCACCTGCTCCGCGACATCGAGCGCACGCCAGATCCGTCGGCGCGGCGCGAGCCAAAGCGGCGCTACGAGCGCGACGCAGCCCCGTAGCCCCTGCCGTGTTCGGTCCGTGTGCGGACGACTCGGAAAAGCCGGGCGCCGCACAGGGTTCTCAGGCCCCGTTCATACAGGCGTCACGTTGTTCCGGCGGACAGAAGTTCGCCCGTTGCGGCGCGGGCTGTGTGCGTGGTTCGGCTTGGAGAAGGAGCAACGAGTGGACCTTGATCTTGCGAGCAACGAGAGCCCGATCGTGTTGACCGGGCGTGTGTTCGTCGCACGCCAGATGCACGCCCTGTGCGGGGAAGGTTTCGCCAAGGAGCAGCACGACCTCGGGCCGTACGAGGACAACGATCCCCAACCCGGCGACCTGAAGCTGTCCACGCGCCTTGACGCCAAGGGGAAGCTCGCCTTCCAGGACGGCCGGAACGAGTGCTTCATCAGCGGCAAGCTGTGCGCATCGATCTACGACGGGGCCAGCTGGCGGCGCTTCGATCTGCGCAGCATTACGCCGCGGGCGTCGTACTCCAACCCAACCCTGCTGGAGAATATCGTCGCGTCCGTGCGTGCCGCCGCCCAGCTCGCCGCCGGTCAGCCGTGCGCACGGGTGGGCACGGCTGACACCGACAGCTCAACGGGCGAGCAGCTGGTCGCCCTGGCGGGCCACCGCCAGACGACCTGACCACAGGCCCGAGCTGGTCACATGTACAGGCCGCCGTTGACGCCGATCTCCTGACCGGTCATGAACGAAGCCGCAGGCGACGCGATGAACGCGACGACCTCGGCGATCTCCTCCGCCTCGCCCATGCGTGCCATCGGCGTAATCGTCTTGATGTGCTCGAGCGCCT
>DASPMT010000251.1:0-2206 GCA_035626935.1 Phycisphaerales bacterium
GCGGCGTGCCCGGGCAGAACGGACTGCCATCCGACGACGAGCTCGAACGCGAGGCAGCAGAGCTGGAGGCGGTCGTCGCCAAGGCGAGCGCCGCCACGCTCAAAGACACGATCACCATGACGCAGCTGCAGCGCATGGAGATCGACGAGATCCTGACGATCGCGAAGAAGGAAGGGCTCGAGAACTACCAGCAGCTCAACAAGCAGGACGTCATCTTCAAGATCCTCAAGGCCCGCGCCGCCAAGAGCAACCTGCTCGTCGGCGACGGCACCCTCGAGATCATGCCCGACGGCTTCGGCTTCGTCCGCTCGCCCGAAAACTCCTACCTCGCCGGGCCCGACGACATTTACGTCTCGCCCACGCAGATCCGCCGGCACGGCCTGAAGAAGGGCATGGTCATCCGCGGCTTCATCCGCCCGCCGAAGGAGAGCGAGAAGTACTTCGCGCTGCTCCGCGTCGACCAGGTCAACGGGCACAAGCCCAGCAAGCTCGCCGAGCGCGTGCCGTTCGAGAACCTCACGCCGCTCCACCCCGAGCAGCGCTACATCCTCGAGACGGAGCCGACGGAGATCGAGGCGCGCACCATCGACCTGGTCGCCCCCCTCGGCAAGGGCCAGCGCGCTCTGATCGTCGCCCCGCCCCGCACCGGCAAGACCGTGCTGCTGCAGAAGATCACCCGCTCGATCGCCAAGAACTACCCCGACGTCAAGATCATCGTGCTGCTCGTCGACGAGCGACCCGAGGAAGTGACCGACTTCCGCCGCAACACGACCAAGAGCGTCAAGAACGTCGAGGTCGTCGCCAGCACCTTCGACGAGCAGGCCGCCCGCCACGTGCAGGTCGCCGAGATGGTCATCGAGAAGGCCAAGCGTATGGTCGAGTTCGGCGAGGACGTCGTCATCCTGCTCGACTCGATCACCCGGCTCGCCCGCGCGTACAACAACGAGATGCCCCACACCGGGCGCATCATGACGGGCGGTATCGACGCCGGCGCGCTGCAGCGCCCCAAGAAGTTCTTCGGCGCCGCCCGCGCCATCGAGAACGGCGGCTCGCTCACCATCATCGCCACCGCCCTTGTCGACACCGGCAGCAAGATGGACGAGGTCATCTTCGAGGAGTTCAAGGGCACCGGCAACAGCGAGCTGCACCTTGACCGAAAGCTCGTCGAGAAGCGCATCTACCCCGCCATCGACGTCGCCGCCTCCGGCACCCGCCGCGAGGAGCTGCTGATGGACAAGAAAGAGCTCGAGCTGGTCTACCGCCTCCGCAAGGTCCTCAGCGACATGAACGTCGTCGAGGCCATGGAGCTGCTCAAGACCCGCCTGGCCAAGAACAAGTCCAACGCCGAGTTCCTCATGTCGATGGCGATGTCGTAACCCGCAGCGCCGATCGTTCCCCGCTGCCGTCAGGCCCGGCCCTGCGCGCCCGGTGCTCTGCGCCCCTGCAGCGGCGGAACGTCAGTGTCCTGCGCCGCCGAACGGGTCGCCCTGCGCCGCGGTGCGTCCCAGCACCACCACGCTCACCGCCTCGTCACACCCGCCTTCCACCGGCAGCGTCAGCGTCGTCGGCGCCGGAGGAACCCTGGCGGTCATCCCCAGCGACTGCCGCGACACCAGCTCGCTCCGGTCGTTGAACAGCGCGGCGTACCAGTAGATGTCCAGCGGCTCACCGGCCGTGTGGGTCACCGTCAGCGTCACGCTGTCGCGCGAGGCCGCCAGAGCCGGCCCCTCCAGCACGTTCACCTTCGCAAGCATCAGCGGGTTGTTCGGCTTCCGCCCGTTGCACCAGGCGTTCTTGCCGATCGCGCCCGACAGGCACTGGTCGAACGCGTTCTTCATCGTGTCGCGCTCGGGGTCCCCCTGCAGCACCGGCACCCCCGGGCTGAACTTCGTGCGGCACTCCTTGATGTCCAGCACGAGCTGCTCCAGGCACGTCCACGGGCGCGAGTTCACCGGCGCCTCGGGTGTCTCAGTCGCGGGGCTGCCGGCCGGCACCAGGTTCAGGCAACTGCTGAACCCCGCCGATGCGCCGGCGAGCGCCGAGCGGCGCTGCGCCACCACGATCCGATCGCTCCCCTCAAAGTCGTGCTGGCACGCCGCGATGTTGACGAAAAAATCGCGCCAGCAGTCGTTCGCCGTCGGCAACGGCGGCGGTGGCGGCACAGGCGGCGCGGCCGCGGGCTTCACGGGCGTCTGCGGGCGCAGCG
>DASPMT010000252.1:0-3242 GCA_035626935.1 Phycisphaerales bacterium
ATTGAGACCTACAACTGGCTGGGCAACGTGCCCAAGATGCGGGAGTGGGTCTCGGACCGCCAGCTCTCCGGTCTGCTCTCCCACAACTACAGCATCACCAACAAGCACTACGAGGCCTCGATTGAGGTCGAGCGCGACACCTACGAGGACGACAAGCTCAACCTCGTGTCGCCGCGTATCCGCCAGCTAGGCGCAGAAGCCGCCCGCTTCGAGGACGAGCTGACGATCAACGCGATCATCAACGGCACGTCTTCACTGTGCTATGACGGCCAGTTCTTCTTTGACACCGACCACGCCGAGGGCAACTCCGGCACCCAGAGCAACCTGCTCACCGGCACCGGCACCACCCTGGCGCAGATCCGCACCGATTGGGAATCGGCACGGGCGGCGATGCAGAACTTCAAGGACGACGAAGGCCGTCCGATGAGCATCATGCCCACGCACATCCTGGCGCCGCCGGCGCTGGAAGGTCCGTTCCGGCAGCTGCTCAACTCCGAGTTCTTCAACGCCGGGGCGGTGGCCGCGCCCGTCTCGAACGTGTGGAAGGGCACGGCGGACCTGATCATCACGCCGTACCTGACCGACGCCGCCGACTGGTACGTGCTGGCGCTCAACCACCCGGTGAAGCCGCTCATGTTCCAGATGCGCAAGCATCCGGAGTTTGTGGCGCTCGACAGCCCCACCAGCGAGCAGAACTTCCTGCGCAAGCGCTTCATGTACGGCGTCGATGCGCGGTACAACGTCGGCTATTCGTTCTGGCAGCTGGCGATCAAGGTCAACAACGCATAACCACTGCACCCCCTGCGGGGTGGCAGGACGACAGGCGGGCGAGTCGCGCGGGGACGCCTCCGATCTCGCGCGGCTCGCCCGTTCCATCTGCACAACGGAGGCAGATCCGTGGCCGAGCTCAAGCGCAAGTTCTCCTACCTGTACGTGTGGGTACGCCCCCAGCATCCGACCGGCACCTACCGCCGCAGCGGGTACATCTTCCAGGCCAAGTCATCGCTGGCGTTCCCGGAGGAGTTGCTTACCGACGCCATGCAGGATGACCCGTGGCTGGTGATCTCGCCGATGCCGCTGCGGGACGGCAAGCTCGACGTGATCCACTACCTGCCCGGCTACGGGCCGAACGGCCCCGATCCGGAGGCGCACGGCACCGATGGCCTGCCCGCGTCCGTGGCGGAAGCCGTGGCCGGGTCCACCGCCGCCGTGCCTGCTCAGAAGCCCGCCTACCCGCCGCCCGCCGACGAGAAGCTGGGCGACAAGCCGAGCAAGGCCACCAACGGCAGTGCGGCGGCACGGGAGAAGGCGGCTGCGAAGAAGGCCGCCGCCAAGAGCGACGGCAAGCGGGCGAGCCGGTCGGCGGCGTCCACCGCCAATCGTGGCCGGGCACTCTCCCGTGCGGTCGCCGAGGCCGACGCCACGGCGGAGACGGCCACCGCCGAACCCGCTGAGACCGAAGGCGGCGACGAGCAGTTCACCGACTCGGCGGTCGAGTAGGCCGGAAGGCCGGAGTCGGGCAGCAGGAGGCGGGCGGTGACGTACTGCGATATCGAGCACGTCCAGGCCAAGCGGGCCACCCGTGACGAGCTCACGGATGACACCGTGCCCACGTCCCAGCAGGTGAGTCTCTTCATCGAGGAGATCGCCGGCGAGATCGACACGGTGTTGCTCACGCGCGGCGTGCAGGTGCCCGTCACCGCCCCCGCCGCCTTCCTGCTGTTTCTGCAGAACACGAACGCGCTGGGCGCGGCGGCCCAGGCGGAAATGGCCGCGTTCACCGAGTTCGAGGGGCAGCAGGCGTCCACCTACGGGGCGCGGTTGGAAGCGATGTACCAGAAGCGGCTGGCGCGGCTGGCGGACGGCTCGGCGATCCCGTCCGGGGCGGCAGGCGGGGCGGCGTCGCGGGTGCGGGCCAGGAGCTACGGCACCGAGTACCCGGAGGATGACCGCGACGACGCGCCGGACACGGCCAGTTTCTTCTCCCGGGGGCGGCAGTTTTGAGAATCACGTTTTCGATGAAGCGGATTCGCGATCAGCTGACCCCGGAGATGCGGCGGCTGGAACGGCGGTTGGTCAGCTTCACCCCCTTGTGGCCGCTGGTGCACAGCGAGTGGGAAGCGATGCAGTACGCCCATTTCGACAGCATGGGCCGGGGGGCGTGGCTCCCGCAATCCGACGCCACGGCGGAGCGGCGGCCAGGTGGGAAGCTACTCAACGTCACCGGGAAGCTGCGCGCCTCCACCGCCAAGGGGCGGGGGCACGTGCGCATCGCCACGCCGCAAAGCCTGACGGTCGGTACCCGCCTGCCCTATGCCCGCTTTCACCAGCACGGGACCGGGCGGATGCCCGCCCGCCAGGTGATCGCGCCGTCGCCGCAGTTTCTGCACCGGGTGGCGGGGATGATGCTGTACTACGTCGCCGGTGGCATGACCAGCCGCAACCCGAACACGGGCCGGTTCCGCACCAACGTCTGGGGCACGTAAGACCGAGGCCAAGAGGGACGCGATGACCTGGGAATTCAGCGAGGGTGCGGTGCGGGCGGTGGCCGCCTATCTGGCGGCGGTCCTGCCCGCGCGCCTGGACCTGATCGATACGCAGTACGCCGGTGATGCGGTGCCGATCACGCTGGACGACTTCACCATCGAAGAGGGCGAGCTCGTGGAAGTGCAGGCGCACAAGTACCCGCTGATCGAGCTGACGGTGGCGCGGACCGTGGCGAACGCGGCGGACGGCACCTATCTCAAGGCCACCCAGGACGTGCTGATCCGCGGCAGCATCTCCGACGCCAAGCCGGTGTATCTGCGGCGGCGGGTGTACCGGTCGGCCCGCGCGATTGTCGAGTGCTTCTCGCAGGGACGCGCCGGCCAGCACGCGCTGATCGGCGGGGCCAGCTGGTCGGCCAGTTACGGCACGCCGCTGGTCGATTACTCCGAGGCGTTCCGCCAGCGGGGCGTGCCCCAGCCCATCGCCGCCTTCACCGTGCGGATCACGATGACCCGCACGGAGCTGTAGTCGTTCGGACGAACCGAGTCGAGCCAAAGGAGACGGACCATGCCCACCCCGAAGTTTCCGATCACCGCCCTGCGGTTTCTGGGCGGCGGCATGATCCCGGACGTGCCCGCCCGCTCCCTGTCGCGGGAGGACGTGGCCGCGATCATCACCCGCTACCCCTACCTGTACGAATCGCCGCTGTATGAGCCGTGCACCGACAAGGAGTTCGAGCAGTACGCGGCCGAGGA
>DASPMT010000253.1:0-4731 GCA_035626935.1 Phycisphaerales bacterium
CAATCTCCATATGGTTGTCAAACCAACGCTGGTGTGCGTCGTGGAAGGCTTTCAGAAGAGTATATGTGGAATTGTCGTGCGGTCGAGGTCGCGAAGTAGAGTTTCCAATGTAAAGCGGTGAGGGTCCCTAAGGCCAGCAAACTCAGCTGCTTTTACGGTTGAATAGTATCGGATGCCGTCGACTTCAAACTGGTAAATAAGCACAAGCATTCTCCGTGTTGCACAACAGATACTAGGCGGGGGCTATCGCCGATCTGGACGGCTGGCACCGATCCGAGGATCGGGGTGGCGCCGCCAGCGCCCCTTCGGTCCGATGTCGAACTCGCCGTCCGCCTTTCCATCCTGTAACGTCCAGCGGATCAGATGATGGAACTCCGGGTGGTAGTTGTCGTAGTGCCCGCACCCGATTTCTGGCTGGCGCACATCGTCCCCGAAGTGCCGCGCAACAGCGACGTAGACCTCCTCAAGCGGGACACCCTGCGGCGTTAAGATGCCGCGGATGAACTCGCGGAGCCGGTTTGAGCGAAGGTCGGTCAAGGGGATGTGAGTGCAGGGCATGGCGCCGAGTGTACCGCCGTGGCCTCGCTGAGCATCGGCGTGCATTGCCTTTGACCCCCGAGGGTCCGGCCCCCCAAACGGCCCGAGCCAGCAAGGGGGCCAAACAACCGGCGGCGGTTTGGTTACTTCCTCCGGCTGTGCCCCCGTACGTACGTACCGTCTTTCCGGTAGTACCCCTTCACGTACACCCGCCCACCACTGCTTCCCCCGCCGCTCGGCGCTGCTGCCGGGTAGCTCCGGGCTCGCGCGAGCTCGTCGGCCTGCCAGCGATCTTCCGGTGTGGCGGCCGGGGCGCGTTGGCCCGTGCCGCCTCCGGTCTTCACCGTCGGCTGCATCGGCTTTGGCTGCGGGGCGGCCGCCTTCTCCTCGCTGATGGCTTTCAGTTCCTCTTCGCTTGCGCGGGCGGCGTCGATGGCGCTGTCGTTGTAGATGCTGATCCACCAGCCGCCGTACGCGTCCTTTGCCGTCGGCGGGGTGACCTCGATGGTGATCCCCTTGCGCGTGACGAGGTCCTCTTTCGTGTCGAGGGCCAGCGCGATGGCCTGATCGGTCGGGTCGTCCAGGAGCATGGAGAGGAAGACCATGCAGCTCTTCTTGGCGCCGGCGTCGTTGAGGAGCGAGCGGTAGACGCCGATTTCGACGGCCACGGGTGCGTCCGGGTCGCCGTAGATGTTCACCTCGTAGTCGGTGCCGCACTGGAAGGAGCGGTACGGCACGTTGCGCAGCGGTCCGGTATCGATGACAGTCGCGGGGATCTCGCGCAGGTTTGACGCCCACGCGTGCTTCGCGAGCCTGGTGACGATCGCCTCCCAGCCGGGCACCTTCGCGGGGCCGCGCACGGTCTTTGAGGGTGCTGCCGGCTCCTTGGAGCGTTCGACGGCTTCGACGTTCCCTTTCGGGATGCGCTTGAGCCGATGCTCGGAAAGGACGACGTAGTTGTCGGCGTTCTCCTGCAGCACCGTGCAGGTGAGTGATTCACCGGTGGTGATCTTGAGCGTGTCTGCCGCGGAGGCGAGGGCCGCGGCGAACAGGGCGGCGACGGCGATGAGGTGACGCATACGGCCTCCACGCAAGAAGCGACGCCGCAGTTTACCGTGCGGGTGTAGGCGTGCCTGGACGAATTCAAGATTCCACTTCGACGCCCTTGGGTCGGGCTTCCCAGCGGTCCGAGCGGGCACGGGAGAACTGGGCCCGACCCTATCCGAAGAAGGAAGCGAAGGTATGAGCGACGAGCGATGAGTAAAGCGGCCGATAACGTCTGAGTAACGACGGGCTACAGGTATCGCGACCAGAAGCTTCGGTGGCGGTCAGGCCCAAAGGGCCTCCCGCACTCGGGGCAGTTCCCCGGTGCGGCGAGGCCTTTGAGCGGATAGTTGCAGCCGGTGCAGATCTCACCGTCGTGACGCCGTGCGTACGCCCGCACCCAGCGGTAGTAGACGAGCGCCAGGATGCCGACGACCGGCGCCACCGCGAAGTTGATGTAGACCGCCGCCCTCCCGAGCCTGGGGGAGAAGTGCACGGTGGCGCTGCCGACGAGCACCGTGGCGGCGACCGCCACGACGACGCCGATGGCCAGGGCCCGGAATGTCGGCGGGGTGCGCATTACCTGTTGAGGGACGAGTCACGCGTCGGCAGTTGCCCGCACTCTGGGCACGCGGTCGCCGGGGGCAGTCCTGCGCGAGAATAGCCGCACGATGGGCACCGGCGGCGCCTCCTTCCCCGCGCGCCGGCTCGCCAGCGTGCGTGGTGTTGAGCTATGACAGCAAGCCCGAGAGCGCCCGCGACGATTCCCAAGTGACACGCGAAGGACAGAAGCGCGCCCCGGTACCAGGCGCCCAGTTGCACGTTCCGCGCGCCCGTGTACTGGGCAAGAGGGGAGCGCTGGGCGTGCGCCTGATCGTCGAGGACCGCGCGTCGTGTGGCCGCGGGCTCGCGCAGCGGTGAGACGACCATCAGCCAGGGTGAGGGCCAGCCGACCGCCGTCGTCTCTACTGCGCCGTGCGTGTCGCACACGGCGCGGAGCCGCTCCGTCGCGTCGCCGCCGAGGAATCGCCCGGGCCATAGCGGGCTTGCCGGGTCGGGAAAGAAGGCGCTCCAGTCGTCAGCGGGGTTGTTTCCTGGCGTGAAGAGCGGCTCGGTCCAGATTGAGGTCCGCCATGCGGAGTTCGTTGAGCCGATGCTCCGAGCAACGTAAGCGCCAGACGAGACATAGCTCAGGCCGTAACGGCCAAGCCCCGACGTACCTCCGGGAGCGTCGAGCGGCAGACTCAGAAGAACGGCGGTCGTAACGAGCCAGGAGATCGCCGCGAGAGCTGCGACCGCACCGATATTGCGCCTACGGGAAAACGCCCGGCGGAGCGCAAGCCCCGTCGCGCGCAGATAGTCGATGTGCGGTCTGATGGCTAGTTCCAAGGCTTGGTGCCGCCGGTGCAGACGGGCATCGTATTCGGATGGTCCTGCGGAACGTGGGGGATGCTCGGGCTGGGCCCGACCGGAGTCGCCGGCTGAGTCGAGTCAGGGTCGAACGGTGTGCTGTTCAAGCAGCCGGCCGTGCCGGGGGGCGGGCATGAGCCGTTGGGATTGGGGACGCCGCCGCTACAGGTATCGGTGCAGTAGTAGTAGACGCACTGCGTCTGCGTCGTGTTTGCGGTCGCCGGTGGGACGGGCGGGAACGTGATGGTGCGGCAGCTCGTGCACTCCTGCACGCGCTTATAGAAGCAGACGCCGCCGGTGGCGTGGGAGTACTCAAAGTTCCCCGGGGTGGTGCACGCCCACGTTCCCCATCCGCCGATCGCCGAGGGGACGGGCGGTGCTGCCGCCACGGCGGCGCACGCCGCGGCCTGCGTCATGAACGGCACGGTCCAGTCGCCGCTGAAGCTGGACGTGTTGGCGTGTTCCGCCGATTCAGCCATGGCGCAGAGCCACTCCTCAGCTTTGCAGCCGTCGGGCGGCGCCTTGTCGATGGGGTTGTCCGCGACCTTGTAGCCGGACGCCGTCAGCGCTTCCATCACCCAGTCACGCGTCGGGTCGTTGGCGAGCGCGGTCGCCAGCGGGTCGGCGGACGCGAAGCCCTTTTCATAGTCGACACCCGCGTTGACGGCGATCGTCGTCGGCTTGGCGGTGTACGTGCCCCAGTACGCGTCCTCCTCGTCGGGGATCGAGAGTTCGGATTTCACGTGCTTGACGGCTTCCCACTGGTCGGCGCTCTCCCATGCTTTGGCCGTCCAGCCGGTGCAGCCGACGGCGGGCCGCACGTACCAGACGGCGATGATGTTCTGCCCGGTGACGCCCGCCGGCTCGCGGATCGCGAGGATGCTGTCGACGCGCACACCTGCCGAGGTAGCTTTGTACGTCGGCGTGAATGTCCATTGGTCCAAGGAGAACTTGGGCTGCGAGACGTGGGACTGGGCGAGAGAGCCCGCCGCGCAGACGCATATCCCCGCAGACACTGGTATCAGCCTCTTCAACATACAAAGCCTCCTCATCAAAGGGTGCGGGCCAGTCCACGGTGGAACACCCACGGTTGACGGTCTTCGGGACGGCGCGAGTGAGAAGGGCATCGATCGCCGCCCGCGCTGCCGGAAAAGCTGTACCACATCTGGGAACAAGAGCAAAGGGATTAGGTTGTCGGGCTCATGTCTCCCGCACCCAAGCGCAAGCCGCAGCAAAGAGCGAGGTACAAGCTGCTCCAGGAGCGGCTGCGCCTCTGGCGGGAAGAGGCCGGGCTTACGCAGCGGCAACTGGGCGATCTGCTCGGAAAACCGCATACGTTCGTGCATAAGGCCGAGGTTGGCGAGCGGCGGCTCGATCCGTGCGAGTGGGCGGATTGGGTGAAGGCGTGCGGGGTCAAGGCCCAAACGGCCTGTGCTTTGCTATTCAAAGAGCAGGCTTGATCGCTTCTTCCCTGCGGTCTCTGCGGCCGCGGCACGGGGCCTGAACCAAAGGCCTCGAAGGTATGAGCGACGAGCGATGAGTCACGAGTAGATCGCGATCGGTGGGCGCCAGCAACCAGCCAGTGCCATCAGGCGGACGTAGCGCCGCATTCGGGGCACACGGTGCTGGAGGAGAGGCCGCGGCGGTCATAGCCGCAGCCGCTGCAGAGCCCCGCCTTGCGACGCCGCCAGGCCCGCCACACGGGCCACCAAAGCGCGACGGCGACGGCCAAGTGCGACA
>DASPMT010000254.1:0-2510 GCA_035626935.1 Phycisphaerales bacterium
GATCTTCGTCGCTCTCGTGCTTGGGAGCGTCGCGCTCGTCATCATCGGGTTGATCAACGCCATCAAGGGCGAAGCGAAGCCGCTCCCGGTGGTCGGCAAGTACGCCGACAAGTTCTTCGGAAAGCTGCAGAAGAACCCCCAGCCGGCCTGAACGGCTCCGCGGCCCAACGACGTCGCACGCGGCTGAGCCGTGCCGGCGATCACACGCCGCCGTAGAACCCGCCCCCCATGTCCTTGATCTTTCCCTGCTTCGCAAGCTCCGCCCACACCGCGCGCGGGAACTGGTTGGGCGGCTGGATCCCGATCCCCGCGCTCTTGTGACCGCCGGTCATCGGCTTGTGCGCGCCCAGCTTGGACTCCTGATCCAGGATGGTGAGTTTCAACCGTTTCTTGAAGGCGTTCAGCGCCTGCTTGAGGGTCGCTTCATCGACGGGGGGCGTTGAGGCCGGGGTGGGTGGCGGGGTGTCCATGCCGGAGGGTACCGACGACAAAGCGCCAAATGGCAAATCGCCCTCCATGTCTCCCTTCGACACTCCGACCATTTGCCATCCGGCCCTTGCGCGCCGCTACGCTGCCGCATGGTCCACCCCTGGCACGACATCACCCCGGCCTGTGACGGCAACGCCCCCCCGCTCCCCGAGCACTTCAAGTGCGTCATCGAGATCCCCAAGGGCAGCAACCTCAAGTTCGAGCTCGACAAGGGCTCGGGCCTGCTCAAGCTCGACCGCGTGCTCTCAAGCGCCGTCTACTACCCCGCCAACTACGGCTTCATCCCCCAGACCCTCGCCGAGGACCACGACCCGCTCGACGTGCTGGTCTACTGCACCGAGGAGATCCCGCCCATGACCCTCTGCAACGCGCGGGCGGTCGGCGTGATGACCATGATCGACCACGGCGAGCCCGACCACAAGATCATCGCCGTCCTGCGCGAAGACCCGATCTACAACGAGTTCAAGAACGCCGACGCCTTCCCCGGCCACATCTTCAAGCTCCTGAGGCGCTTCTTCAACGACTACAAGGCGCTCGAAGGCAAGGACGTCGAGGTCGACGCCATCAAGCCCTCCGCAGAGGCCTTCCGCATCATCAACGACAGCCTCGACAGGTACTTCAAAGCGCGGCAGCGCGGCGCGATCAAGGGGCTGGTGCAGTAAGAGGTACGAGCGATGAGCGATGAGTGACGAGGTCAAGGCAGGAAAAGGGGGAGGCCGATGAGGCTCCGGCCCTGCCTTTGTCCTTCACTCGTGACTCATCACTCGTCGCTCATACCTTCGATGCCTTCTATTCTATTTGATAACGTGGGGGCGTGGACGGTTCTGGTCGCATGACGCACAAGAGCCCCCACGTGAGGGAGCACAGGGTCGGCGGGAGGAGGCGGCCCCGGGTACACCAGCCTTCGCGCGTGGGGCGCAGCAAGAAACCCTTCTGAACGGATGTTCTCGGGACTGACGTCTTGCTTACTGAGCATCTGAACAAGAGTGTGGTTGTAGTCAAAGAATCGGTACGCCATGCCATCCATCACATCCTGGACGGCGTTGATTGTCGCGCGACCCGTTTGTCGAAGGTACTGCAGGAGGGCCGGATCTTCCCCTGGTGTTTTGAGGTCCTGCAGAAAGTGGAGTTCTGCGGCGATCTTTTGAGCAATGTACAGCTGGAGCTCATAATGGCTGTGGGATTGCTGTCGCCTCCGGTAGGCCATCTCGGCAAAGTCCTGAACTACGGTTAGGTACCCCGATGCGCATCCCGGTCCCGCTGAGCGAGTTCATCCCCTGGTCGACCGCTCACGCCGAGCTGTGGGCCGGCGACCCCGCCGCGGTGGGCATGACGCAGCAGCAGGCCGACGCGGTGAAGCTCGCGGCCGAGTCGGCCAGGGCTGCGCAGGCGGCGGCGCTCGCCGCGCGGCAGCTGAGCCTCAACGCCACGTTCGCCCAGGAGCAGGCCGAGCGCGCCCTGCGCCGCGCGGTGCAGACCGCCGTGGTGCTGATCGACGTGTGCGCCGAGAACAGCCCCTCTCCCGCCGCGGTCTACAGCGCGGCGGAACTCGATTCGCCGACCGTCGCTCGCACGGTCCCCGCGCCGGGGAAGGTCAAACAGCTCACCGCCTCGCTCGACCCGCTCAGCGGCGCACCCGTGCTCCGCTGGAAAGGGAACAACCCGCGCGGCGGCGGCAGCGTTACCTACTTGGTCGCGCGCCGGCTCTCCGGCCAGCGGGAGTTCTCGTTCGTCGGCACCGCCGCGCCCAGCGGGCCGAACCGCCGCACCTTCACCGACACCTCGGTTCCCGTCGGCACCGCCGCGGTGAGCTACCTCGTCCACGCGGTCCGCGGCGCGGCGAAGGGTGAGGCCGAGCAGATCGACGTGCGGTTCGGGAGCGTGGGAGCAGCGGGTCCGGGAGAGGTCGGCGGGGCCAGCGCGAAGATGGCGGCGTGAGAGTGGAAGTGACGAGTCACGAGCGAAAAACAAACGCAGTCATTGACCAGCCCCCGGAGTAGCCCGGGCTTTTTCTTTGCCTT